>JADJEH010000002.1:600000-807450 GCA_016702305.1 bacterium | reverse complement strand
AAAACGACCGGCGTGGACCAGTTGCGACGCTCTTCATCATCAATGCCGTCAGGCGGCCATTGAAACTCGTCGCCGCCGTTCGTGCTGCGTCCCAGCCCACCATATTGATATTCGGCATAAACGTAACTATTGTTATTCGGATCAACGAGCTTGTGAACCCGTCGCCGCCGTAAATGCGGTCGAATTCGTTCGGTCGCCCGTCAATGAGCGCAAAGGTGCCGTTATCCTGCGTTCCTCCGTATAGCCGCTCGGTTGCTGCGCGTCATAAGTTGCCGTAGGGTGGATCGCCGGAAATTATTAAGATCTACAAAATCATTCCCGTTATCGGCGTCGGTACAAGCCGCCGTCATTGCCCAACTAGAAAGCGGAACGGCTGCTGCGGATCAAACCAAATCGCGTGATGATCAACATGGGCGTTGTTGCTCGCAATTTCCTCCCAACGTGCCGCCGTTTGTGGGCGATGAGCTGCTGGACTCCCGGCACAAAGACCATGTCTTCGTCGTCGGGCCGCGCGGATATTGCCAAAATACCAGCCAAAATTCGAATAGGCGTCCGTCAAACTCTCGTCGTTGGTCCGTACCCAGCTCTCACCGGCATCCTCGGACGGTAAACGCCAAGGAAAAGCCCGGGTGATCGGCGTAGCAGGCATAAAGGACATTCGGAGTTGAACTGCAATTGCGAGTCCGTTGCGCCCGACGTCATCGGCAACCGGCGCCATACCGACAGATAGCCGCGTCCATGTCTCGCCACGATTTGCTGACTTATAAATGCCGCTGCCGCGTCCGCCAGCTCGCGCCGCTACTCGGGTCGCGCACCCGCTGCCCCGCATCGCCGCGTAGACAATATCCGGGTTTTCCGGATGGACAACAACATCTGAAGCGCCCGTCGGAATCGTTGACGGGGCTAAGCGCTGACCATGTCGCGCCGGCGTCATCCGCTGAAATAGATCCCGTTCGCCTCCAGTCGCAGGCAGCTCGCCCATGGCGGCGACCCAAACGTGCTGCGGATTCTCCGGATGCACACGACACGCGCGACGTAGCGCGTGTTCGCCAGGCCGCTTAATTGCCCGACGAACCTGCATCCGCGGAAACGTAAAGCCCCGAGCCGGGATAGCTGTATCGGCGGAATTCGCGTCACCCGAGCCAAGGTAGATGCGATTCGGATTGCCGGGATCAATCGCCAAGGCACCGCACGACGGCGTCGGCAGCGCATCGCTGACAGAGACAAAAGGTCTGCCCGGCGTCCGTTGTCTTGAAGCCACCGCCGGATGCCGAAGCCACATAATAGATGTTGTCGTCCGTCGGATGGCCCACGATGTCCGTGATACGGCCGCCGATGTTCGTCGGACCGTGTTGCACCCAGAATGGATCTTCGTCAAGTGCGCGATTGCGCATGGCTGCGGCGCGCGCGCCCGCCATAATGCGGTCGTGATCGAGCGTCGCATGCGGCCACATACGCTGCTGCATGAACCACTCCAGACGGAAACGGGCCCGGAGCCCTTACGCGGGAAAGCAGACTCCTCAGGAGTCAATACGAACCATGCGGCGCCTGCGATGGCAAGCAGCAGTACAAGGCGGCGAATCATGGGCGGGTACCTGCTCAGAGAAAATAGAAAACATCGAGACTTGGACGACACCGTTGCAAGTCTGCGGAAAAGCCGTTACATTGGCGAACGAAGATCACACAACCCCGAGGTCACGTGCTGCCGCGCGGATTATCTCTTAGTCCAACCTATCTTGCGAATCTTACGATACTGACGGCGGGCTATGCGCTGTCGCACGTCGTCAAGCGACCGCTGGTGTGGGGCTGGCCGATCAGTATCATGATTGAGCCGATCAGCCGCCGCAATCTGCAGTGTCCCCTCTGCCCTATCGGCGCGCGCGAATTGACACGTGACTTGGGGACGATGAATTTAGAGAACTACCGCCGCATACTGAACAATGTCGCCGGTATGTCAAAGTCATCGCGTTGTGGAATCAGGGCGAGCCGACGATCAATGATGATCTGCCGAACATGATCGGCATGGCCAGTGCGCGCGGAATTTACACGATGGTTTCGACCAATGGAAATCTGCTGCACCGCCGCAATCTGATTCCGCGCTTGCTCGATGCCGGGCTGTCGGAATTGATTTTCTCGATTGATGGGTTGACGCCGGACAGCTACAAGATTTACCGCATCGGCGGAAATCTCGAAGTGGTCATCGAGAATTTGAAAGCGACGCGGCGGTTGCGGGATGAGCGCGGTCTAAATTATCCGCGGCTCGTGATGCAGTGGTTGCCGATGAAGCACAACCAACACGAGATTCCCTATCTGCGCGCCAAGGCCAAAGAATGGGGCGCGGATTCGGTGGAAATCAAGACGACGCAGATTTACACCGATGAGCAGGCGGCAGATTACTTGCCGGATGCCGAAGAGTTGCGTCGCTACAAACGTGTCGGCGAGAAGTGGGACACCAAACGGCGCTATCAATCGTGCAAGCGGCTGTGGTTCTCGACAATGATTGACTGGAACGGTAATGTAGTGCCGTGTTGTTTTGACAAGGACGAGCAGTTCCTGATGGGCAATGCGCTGACACAGGACTTTCGCGACATCTGGCACAGTGACCAATACAACGCGTTTCGCACGCAGTTGATCAAATACGGCCGTGTTGAAGAAATGTGCCGCAACTGCACCGAAGGTCTAAAGAGCTACTACATTCCGCTGGATAAACTCGAGGCGCTTGCGCTCCGGAGATTCCGCCGGTACCGCCGGAGAATATGCCCAGGAAGCCGGATTACTCGGATATATTTGAGTTGCCGGTCAAAGAGTAAGGCTGCGCAGTCGCGTTCAGCGCTTTCGTGCCGCTGACGCTTCCGCTGTTCGGATCAAAGAAACGCCAAGGGTGGTCTTTGGCTTTGCTGATACCGATGCGGGTGGTGCAGACGATGGCGCAGGGTGCGTCGGCGATGACCACAAGTTTGGCACCGATCATTTCTTCATTCAGTTCCAGCGTGAGGCCCAGTGCGCGCGTGAGGTTGCCGGGGCCGCTAAGGAGTTTGTGAGTCGCTACATCGCCGCGGCGTTTGCGCATGGGGCCGAGGCCTGCGAGTGGTTCGGCTGCGCGAATCAACACGGCACCACAATGTTTGCGGTCGGTCGTGAAATTGAGGCAAACGTGCACGCCGTAGCTGCGGTAAACATAGACGTGGCCGAAGCTGTCGTGCATGATGGCCGAGCGGGCGGTGCGGCGGAAACCGTGGGAGGCTTCGTCGTCGGTGTAGGCCTCGACCTCGACGATGCGGACAAGGGCCGATCGGTAGCGCAGGAGGCAGCCGATCAGGGCCGGGGCGACGCGGAGGGTCGGTTGCCCGAAAAAGTCCGGGCCCAGAATCTGGCCGGGCCGCTTGACAAAAGCCTCTGAATTCTGTATAGTTGGGTTTCCCCGAAGGTTGCAAGCCGCTGTAGCTCAGTTGGTAGAGCAGCTGATTCGTAATCAGCAGGTCAACGGTTCGAGTCCGTTCAGCGGCTCTTAAAAAACAGGCACTTAGTTGCCTGTTTTTTCGTTTTGGTCCTGACCCGTGTCAGGTGACCATCTTGCCCGGTGCGGCCCGAGCAAGTTAATATAACCAAATTGGATAAGAGAGGAAAGCCACCAGCGTAGACGCTGGACCCATTGCCGCCAGCGTGGACGCTGGACCCGTTGCCGCTGGCGCGTGGCGCTTCAGGTGTAGGGGCGGCAGGCGTGCCGCCCGTCTGCATTTCCCCCCAAGTCCGTCCGCGGATTTGGGGGGACCAAGGGGGGCTTCTGCCGCCCACGTGATGAACAACACACAAGAAAAAGCCCCGGACCAATTTGATTCGGGGCTTTTCGCTCTTTGTGCGGTATCGGCGAATGGCGAAGCACGGGTTCAGATCAGTTTGTCTTGACGCCCGGAGTTATTCAACATCGTGATTACTCCTAAAGGCGGTTATTTGAGATGGAGTATCTTCCCTTGGCCAACAGGATATTTATCGGCCGTAACTCTGTAAATGTACATTCCCGTGGCCAGCGGCACCAAGCCTAATTTCAAAGAGTGGATGCCTTCAGACCTATATTGCTCGCTCATCCCGGCGACAATGCGTCCGCAAAGATCATAGATTTTGACTTGGACTTGCGAAGGTCTCGCTAATTCAATCCGGAATGTAGCCTCCGCGTTAAAAGGATTTGGAAAGACACTTATTTGCGTTCCAGTGATCTCACTTCGGTCATGGTCGTCCTCTACAACCGCCGTTGTTGTATCCCACCTCCAGAGACTTCCACCTCCGCCACCCGGGTCGAAAACAAATCCCATCGAGGTCGACAAATATGAAGCTTGAACAAATCCGAATCTAATTGAATCAAAGACCGACCAAGTCCATGTCTCACCTCCATCTGTCGTTCGAAGAAACGTTCCGTTCCTCCCCACTGCCCAGCCGTTTAGCGAATCCGCAAAGGACAAATCATAGATCATTGAGTCGTAGGCAGTAGGATTTTGCCAAACGATATTCCACGTTTGGCCGTCATCTGAACTGCGGGCGATGATCGGAAAGCCCAGCAAGCCTGGCAACGTATCAACGGCTCCAGCAGCGATGAAGACACCGCTGCTGGGCGAGACTAACGCATTAACCTCGAGTATCGGGAATAGGTTTGGGTCCTCGTCTCCAATGCTCTGCCAATTGATTCCCTGATTTGTGCTTCGCAGTACCTCCCACGGCGCTGAGCCTACGATGACCGTACCCGACGCTGAATAAGCCACATCATTGATAGACCAGCCTTCATGGTCGATTTCGTAAAACACCCTAGTCCACGTCTGTCCTCCGTCCAAGCTACGGTGGATCTGCTTTCTGGTTGGAGGTAAAAGCTGATCGTCCGTTCCGATTGCAAAAATCAAGTTCGAATCCGCATAGGCGATTTCGGTTGCGTATCCCCCGCCGGGAAGTGCGATTGCACTCCAAGTCACTCCAGAATCGCTGGATGTGGTTACAGAATTCAATGTTGCAACAGCTATTCGCTTGCTGCCCCAGAACTCTATTTCAGCGACATAACCATTCCCGGGGAACTCTTCTATGGGAGTCCAGTCAAAACCGCCATTTGTAGTTCTGTACAAGTATGGAGGAAGTAGTGCTGGTCCTGCCCAGCCCCTTTCCGCATCCTGGAATCGAACAACCCAAGTTAGCTCGTCTTCAAATTCATGGACCCGTTGCCACTCGGCATGAGCAGCTCCTCCTCCCAACACCAAAATCGCGAACCCCACCCGCTTCAGGAATGTCTGAAGTCCGAGTATGATTCGCGATCTAAATTTGATGCCGTTCAACCGTTCCATAACTCCCGTCCGGTAGGTTGCGCCGTCGTGTGTTTTCAAGCTACGGATGGAAAATCATCATGTCAAGGGGCGGTTTCGGAGAGACCCTTCAGGCCGCAGCGGCCTTCAGGATGACAAGTGGCTGGACAGTGGCCGGGTCAGGCGCCCGTCTTGCCCGGTGCGGCCCAAGCAAGTTAATATAACCAAATTGGATAAGAGAGGAAAGCCACCAGCGTAGACGCTGGACCCGTTGCCGCTGGCGTGGACGCTGGACCCGTTGCCGCTGGCGCGTGGCGCTTCAGGTGTAGGGGCGGCAGGCGTGCCGCCCGTCTGCATTTCCCCCCAAGTCCGTCTGCGGATTTGGGGGGACCAAGGGGGGCTTCTGCCGCCCACGTGATGAACAACACACAAGAAAAAGCCCGGACCAATTTGATTCGGGGCTTTTCGCTCTTTGTGCGGTATCGGCGAATGGCGAAGCACGGGTTCAGATCAGTTTGTCTTGACGCCCGGAGTTAGGGGCACCCGCAGCGGGTGCCGCCGCGGGAATGCAGTGTGTTACTTGACGTACGTTTGCCATCTCTTCTCCTACTTAAGATAAGTGAGCGGAACAACACCTTTTTCGCGGCCATCAGAAAAAACAACGAAGTACTTTCCCGTCGCTATGCCCATTTCTGCAAGCCTTATTGTGCCACTTGAAAATGGGTATTGCGTCATGATTCTTTCGCTGAAAACAACTTGACCAAGAGAGTTGAACATGCGAAGTTCATTAGTTGGTCCCAGCAGCCCACTTACAGTGAATCGAACATCACTGTTGGCAGGGTTTGGGAAGATACTGGCAGACAGCTTGGAAGCCATTTCTCTGCCATTTCCGACACTCGTTCCATCGAATTCAAGAAATCCCATATCAGGTGCCAGTCCAAAATACTCCTGTCCAATATCAATACCGGCATCGACGCATGGTGATCCGGGTAATAAAACAAGTGATTCTTCACTTAGAAGCGGGTCTGTGACGAGGTCACCGTAAAGATCCGTGCTATCCCCATTAATATTCACCCGGCTATTGATGCCGATAGTTGGCCACGCAGGTGAGAAACCAAGAACGCTGTCGATACCCGAGAGGCAATTGTTGTTGATTGAAATGTATGTCGAATCAACCTGTGATCCAAGACGAAATGCGTATGAATCGCCGGATACGATTACATTGTTTTCTATTGCCACGTGAAAATCTAAACCCGCACTTCTTATTATCGTTGCAAAATGACCAAGATCATTCACAATTGTATTGTGTCTGATTGTAACTGAGGTAGACATCGGATCCGCGTTGTTAGAAACTGAGAGCAGCGGAGCGATACTCTCGTCGAACACGCATCTCTCCAAACGGTATATGCCGGAATCAAAAGACACTGCAATATCATTGCAATTAACAAACCGTGATCTCTGAACCATTCCACTCGACCTCCAAGCTCGAACCTTTGGCGAACTCTCCTCGCTTCCAATGAATGTGCATGCATCCACAAAGAAATTACATTGGTCAAAGGAGCATACCGCATTCGACACCATGTCACACTGTTGGACTATAATACTATCGTTGGATTGCCAAAATGTTAGAACGCTGGCTCCAAGACCACCCGTACCGAGAAGTGTCGAGTGTGATACTTCAACCCGGCCATTGTGGAATCCGCTGATTCCGTGAGTCGTATTACTAAATCGGCAAAACGTCAGTTGCGCGACTGCCTCTTCATCAAGAAACCGGACACTTCCCCACGGTGGAGCAAGGTCATCCAGATTTTCAAATCGAACTGAATCTCCTGAATTCCCGTTGGCCAGCAGCACGCCTTCTACAATAAGATTGGGAACACAATCCCTTGTTTCAAATTCAATGATAACGCCAGGGTCAATTGTAAGAGTATCTTGCGAGGGAACAAAGACGTCATGCAGAACCTGGTAAGGGGAATACTCGATTGTGAGTCTTCCTCTAATCGTATCCGAAAGAGTCGAGTATGGCAAGATGTCAAACAAGATACACGCCTGGTCGATTTGTCCATGATTATCCGTTACTCTTATTTGCATTTCGAACGGCTCAGAGCCGAAAGGAACGAAACCCGCTGCCGTCCAATCTGGCAATTCATTCAGGATCTCAACTGTTGTGGCGGATTCGTCGCTTATGGGAATGTTCAGATTGAAGGCATCCCCCCATCTTGGGCGAACGGTATCCGGTAAGAGAATAATCGGAGGATGATCGTATGAATGATCCCACCATCTGGCGCCAATATCAGATTGGCTACCATCTGGGTCCAGCCTTGCGGGGTCACCGCCATTTCGCGCTGGTGAATCAAATGTCAATCTAAACAGAGAGTCTGAAGGATCAAATAGTGGAAGAGAATCTATGTTCCCAGGGCCAAGCTCGGCGCTTCCCCAAGGATCGTTCATGCCGTAGGTTAGATTGTAAGAGGAAGGCTTGACGGACTGAAGCCTGCATTCAAAACTGTAACCTCCGGATGGTCAGTAACAAAATATTGTTCACTATTTCGGTCCCGTTTGCAGAAGCCGAAATAAAATAACCGGGAAGACCATTCCAGCAACCATGCAATTGAATGAATGTATTGTTTGAAATCTCAATTGAAACACTTGTTCCGACTTGAATCATACCAAACAGGTTATGTGTTATTGTGCTATTTGAATTAAGGTCGATGCGAATCCACCTCATAGCTGAATTCGTAACAGTTGCGGTTGGAGCTTGTATATCGGCGAGTTGTTGAACTGCGACATTATCAAGAGCTATCGTGCATGCCGCACAATTCCTCAAATCGGCATAAAGAACATCAACTATTGAATTCGAAATCTCATAGTCATCATCCGAATCCCAAGAGCTCAAACTTACTATTCCGTTTCCCACTGATTCGTCACCTATGAAGACTAGAGAATCAAGGGAGGCCGGACCGAAACTTAGATATATTGCGCCAGAATAGGTACTGTTCTTTATAGTTGCATCTGCTTCAAAACACCAGACAAAACCCATAATGGAACTGTCAATCGTGACAGAGCTTGCAACCAGCGCATCGTACCAGCCACCGTTGATATCATGTAACGAGTTAATATTGCAGTGATCAAAACTAATCGAATCAGCCTCGAGGTAGAAATACCCGAGTCCTTCTATCGATGTGAAACTCATTCTAACTGATTCTGTATTTTGGCGGAAACTGAACAGCGCATCTGAAGGTTCATTTATGCATATTGAAATGCTATCTTCCCTAGTTCCCTGGAATCTGCAAATGCCACTCAACTGTAATTTACCGTCCGGAGATTCAATAATAATGCTGGTACCTCCTTGTACTTGAAGCTCCGATTCATCTTGAACCCAGGATGAGTCAATCACAATATAGGGACTGCCAGATTCATTCCAGATCCCTTCAATCTGTCCACTAACCCAAGTAGTATCTGCAAAAGACAGAAGGGCAACGCCCAAAAACAAAATCGCGAACCCCACCCGCTTCAGGATGGCCTGAAGTCCGAGTAAGATTCGCGATCTGGATTTGATGCCGTTCAACCGTTCCATAGCTCCCGTCCGGTAGGTTGCGCCGTCGTGTGGTTTCAAGCTACGCTCCGTGTCTCTAATTGTCAAGGGAGAGGGGAGAACTCAGAGGGGTCCTTCACTTCGTTCAGGATGACAGGGCGCCGACGTGCTTGTGTGGCCTAACGCGGGCGGAATGCCTTCCGCCCCTACATCCCCCCAGAGGACTGGGGGGAATCGGAGGAAATGTGCGCCCACCGCGACTCGAACGCGGAACCCTCAGCTTAGAAGGCTGATGCTCTATCCAGTTGAGCTATGGGCGCGGATAATTCAGCGAGGCCCGTCCCCTGTGCCTGCCCGGTGAACGACGGGGGCATTTGGAGGGGTCCTTCAGCCCGCCGCGGGCTTCAGGATGCCTTGATGCCGGGGCAGGCCCGCCTCCGAAAGCAATTCCCCCCCCCAGAGGAGTCGGGGGGATAAGAAAACAGAAACGGGACCACCTCGGCGGTGGCCCCGTTGAACAAAGAGGCATGTGCACCAAACCCGAGACACTGCGTCAGCGCACTGGGTCCAGCGTCCACGCTGGGGTGCAGGAGGCGGGACTCGAACCCGCACGTCCCGAAGGACACTAGTACCTGAAACTAGCGAGTCTACCAATTCCACCACTCCTGCGGAGGAACCGAAATTATAAGCATTTCACGCCGTTTTGTCAAGCCGCTCTTTGCCCGAACCCTTGCCTTTCCATAGATTTTTTGTTACTTTAGCGGGTCATGGAGGCAAACGGCTCAGTGAAAATCGTCGCCCAGAACCGCAAGGCCCGGCATGACTACCACGTCATCCAGACCTACGAGGCGGGCATCGCCCTGCTCGGGATCGAGGTCAAATCGGTCCGCGAGGGGCACGTGAACATGCGCGAAGCCTATGCCCAGGTGGTCAACGGCGAGGTCATGCTGTATGCTCTCGGCATCAGCGCCTACCGCAACCGCGGTTATACCGAGGTTAATGAGCGGCGGACCCGCAAGCTCTTGCTCAACCGTACCGAGATCCGTAAGATCCAGCGACAGGTGTTGGAAAAGGGCTTCACGCTGGTGCCGCTGTCGCTGTATTTCAAAGGGCAATATCTGAAGATTGAATTGGCCGTCGTGCAGGGCAAGCGTGAATATGACAAGCGCGATGCCAAAGAAGAGCAGCGCGCCAAGCGCGAGCTTGACCGCGAGATCAAAGCCCGCCGCAACCGCTAAGCAAGCAACCAAACATAGAGAACGAATATGTGTCGCTACGCAGTACTCGCCATCGCCGCCCTGACCATCGTGCTGGGCTGTCAAAGCGCCAAGGATAAGTTCCCGGCGGAGACTCGGACCGTCTTCGGAGTTCCGGTGACCGTCACGTTCTTCATTGCCGACGCCAAGCCGGAAGAGGTCAAGGCCGGATTCGATGCCGCTTTCAAAACGCTTGAGACGTATGAACGCAATGTCGCCACTCCCGGAGCTACCAACCAATTGGAGAAGATCGCCGCCGGAGCCGGCCGTGAATCGGTCCCGGTGGATACAACGGTCTACGCGCTAATCATGCGCGGCCTGCAACTGAACGAGTTAACCGGGCAAGCGTTTGACCTGCGCTACGGCCCGCTGCTGGATGCGTGGACCAAGGCCGGCAACGGCACTCCGCCGCAGGCCGATGTGGACAGTGCCCTGGCTCTGATCAAGACCGGCGGCATGTTTGTCGCGGGTAAGTCCATCCTGCTCTCGAAGCCGAACATGCGGTTTGACGCGCGCGGTTTCGTGGATGCGTGGGCGATTGATCGCGCTGCTGAAGTGTTGAACGCCAAGGGCTTCGCCGCTTTCGAGATTCGCACACCGTATGCTGTTCGCATCGTGGGCATGCCCGTGAACCAGCAGAGCCGCGAGATCAAACTGGGTAATCCGCAGACTGCAGACAGCAGTTGGGCGAAATTGGATATGGCACAGGGGGGTATGGCCTACGTGCCGGCCCGCGGCGGCAGCGGGCGATTGGTGCTCGATCCGCGCACAGGACAAATGGCCAGCGGCGCCGCAATTGCGATGGCAAAGGACTGCGCGACGGCGTTTGGGCTGGCGTATGCCATCGCGGTGGACGGTGACGCGGCCAAGTTGACGGACAAAGGTCGCGCCGAGTTGCTTGGACATATCCGCATCAGCGGCAGCGGACCGACCTATCAGGTCGCGGCCGACGGCGGATTGAAGGACCGCTTCAAGACGCTGAACTGAAATTGTCCGCTGCGGGCGCTATTTTGGTCATCCGGCTCTCTTCGCTTGGCGATGTGTTGCTGTGTGCCCCTGCCTTGCGGGCGCTGCGGCGGCGGTTTCCGGATTCTCAGATTGACTTTCTGGTCGCGTCTGGCTTTGCCGACGCGGCGAGGTTGCTCCCCGAGATCAACAACCTCATCACTCTCGATCGCAATGAGGGATGGCGCGGCCTGCTAAGGCTGCGCCGTTTGCTTTCGCGCCAGTACGAGCTCATTGTGGATTTACAGAATAGTCCAAGAAGCGCCTTCTTGCGTCTGGCCTGCATGCCCTTGATGTGGACCAAATCCAATCGGTTCAGGATCAAGCGGTGGTTCCTGATCCGCTTCAAATGGAATTTCTACGGAGCGACAGTGCCGGTGCCGATCCGATACATTCGGGCGCTGGACTCCTTGGGCGTGGTGGATGATGAGCTAGGGCTGGAGCTTCTACACACTCACGGGCCACGCGATGAGCAGATGATTGTGTTGTGTCCCGGAGCGAAACACTTCACGAAGCGCTGGCCCGTCGAGAATTGGCAGGAATTGGTAAGCCGGTTAGAATCGTCTGGCTGGAAGATCACGGTTTGCGGTTCCGCTGACGAGGCAGATGCTTGCCGGAGTATCGCGGGAAATCACCCGGTCGTGGTCGGCACGGCACTTTCCGATGTCGGCGGCCTGTTGGCGCGAGCGCGGGCGGTGGTCTGTCACGACTCGGGGCTCATGCATCTGGCGACGGGAGTCGGCACTCCGGTCGTCGCGCTGTTCGGGCCAACAGTCGAACAGTTTGGGTTCTTTCCGTTTCGCGCGGACGCGCTGGTTGTGCAACAGCCGCTCGCGTGTCGGCCCTGCAGCGCCTTCGGCGGCAATGTGTGCCCCAAGCGGCACCATGACTGCATGCGTCAGACCACGCCGGATCAAGTTATGTCTACTCTATCGCAACTGTTGGCCATTGGCCATGATCGCCAAACTTCTTTATAACCTATTCGCTTACCCTGCCCTGTCCGTCGCAGCGCATATCGCGGCACTATTCTCGCCCAAACTGCGCGAGGGTCTGCGCGGACGGCGGCGCGTGGCCGGGCAGGCGCGGGCCTTCCGCGAACGAAATAACACCGCGCGAGTTGTGTTGTTTCACTGCGCATCGGCAGGCGAATTGGAAGGGATCAAGCCGCTCGCCGCGTGCTGCCGTGAGCGAGGTTTTGTTCCGTGCGTGAGCTACTTCTCCCCTTCCGCCAAGACGGCGCTGGGACCGGATTCTTTTGCGTTTGCGGATTTCTCACCGTTTGATTCGATGCATCAGGTGCGCGCGTATTTGCGCGCGTTGCGACCGGAAACCGTCTTGATCAGCAAGCACGATGTATGGCCCAACCTGGTATGGCAATGCGCTGACATGAAAATCCCGGTCTGGTTGATCAACGGAAATTTTCGCGGCGGCTCGTTCAAGCGGTGGCCGGGGGCGCGCGCATTTCATCGGGCAATTCACGAGCGACTCTCCGGCATACTAACCGTCTCTGAGGAGCATGCGGAACGCGCGCGCGCGATTGCCGGTAAGCATGTCTTCGTGGCCAGTGTTGGCGATTCGCGCTTTGACCGGGTGTTGGCGCGGGCACGGGAACAGCGTAATCCGTTGGATGGTCGGCAAAGTATCCTCGAGCAGAAACGGTGGATCATCGGCGGCAGCACGCACGAACGTGACGAGATTCTACTGTTAGAGGCCTTCGCGCAGATTCGACACGACCATCCCGGCCTGGGCTGCCTTGTCGTACCGCACGATCCATCGGAATCAGCGGTCGGCCGCATTGAAGCGACCGCACAGCAGTTCGGTCTGACCTGCGCGGAGGTTGATCGCACGACCACGGCGCCGGATGTCCTGATCGTGAACCGCAGCGGAATTCTCGCCGATGTGTACCGATACGGCACGCTGGCGTTCGTCGGCGGCGGATTTGATCGCGGCGTGCATAGCGTAATCGAACCGATGGCGCACGGTCTCGCCGTAATCTGCGGTCCCAACACGGACGTTTCGCGCGAAGCGCAGGAAGCCGCCACGGAGCACTTGCTGTTTGAAATTACAGCGGCGGATGAGTTGGTCCGCATCGCGGCAGATCTGCTGCACCAACCAATGGAAGATGCGGCCCGAAAATTTGTTATGCTTCGGGCCGGAGTCGTTGACCGAGTGCTCGATACCGTTCTGCCTCGTCATGCTGCTTGAACTGGACAGCGTTTACGTCGGTTACAGTGGTGGTCGGGACGTGCTCAGCGGTGCGTCGCTGCTTCTCGAGCGCGGGGAGCGCTTAGTGATTTGCGGCGACAATGCATCGGGTAAGTCCACCCTGCTGCGTGTTGCGGCAGGCTTGCTCAAACCGCGCGCCGGTACGGTGCGTTACGCCGGCGCGAGCAGCCCGGCGTTTCTGTTTCAGAACCCGCGCGAGCAGTTGATCTGCACGACAGTGCTCGAAGAAATTGAATTCGCACTGCGCCTCTGCGGTGAACCTACAGAGAAGCTGTCGGAACGCGCGGCCGAGCTATTGGAGCGCTTCGAGCTTGACACTTTCGCCGCGCGCGCGCCGCAGGCTTTGTCCGGTGGTCAAATGCAGCGGTTGGCCTTGGCCGCACTCTTCTGCCGCGCTCCGGAATTGCTGCTGCTTGATGAACCCGACGTGTTCCTAGACGGACGCTCCCGCCGCGATTTTCGGAGTTTCGTCGAGCGACTTGATAAGAATGTCGCAGTGCTGTGGATGATCAGTCGGCAGTCCGAGTTTCCGGAACAGGGGCGACGCATGCGCCTGCGGGATGGCCGTCTTGCGGAACTGGACAAACGGTAAGATGAGCGCGCCCGATTTCTTGACCATTCGCGAAGCTTCGTTTGCCTATGCGCCGACGGACGAGGTTCTGCGCGGATTGTCCGCTGACTTCGACCGGGGTGAAATTAACTATCTGGTCGGCGCTTCGGGATCAGGGAAGACAACTCTGGCGTTGGTTCTTGCCAATCAGCTTGAACTTTCCGCAGGTTTGGTGGCAATGGAATTGCAGCATGCCGCACTTGTGCTGCAATTCCCGGAACAGATGTTCCTCGAGGACACTGTCGCCGAAGAGCTTGCGACGTTCGACGAGGGTGCGGCACGGGCGCGGGCGAAGGACGCGGTCGCCCGGCTTGGTTTAAGGCTTGAAGATGTGGCCGCGGCGTCACCTGAAAGTCTATCGTTCGGGCAACGGCGATTACTCGCCATCGCGCTGCAATCGGCGGGCTCAGCAATGACCCTCGTGCTCGATGAACCCACGCTCGGTCTGGACGAGTTAAATTTGAAACGCGTTGCCGAGTTCGTCGCGGGTGAACACGAGCGTGGTCGAATTTGTGTGGTCATCACGCATGACATTGAATTGATCGCGAGCTTGCCGGGGCGAGTAATCGTGTTGCGGCAGGGCAAAGCGGCGTGGCAGGGTGATACGCGCGAGTTTCTCTCGCGGCCAGACTTGATGAGGCTTGCGGACATGCTCTAACTAAAGCGGCCCGTCCAAATTGGACGGGCCGCTTGGCATTCGCACACCAGAATCAGCGTGAGGCACGCCATAGGCTAAAGAGCATGACTGCATAGGCCGTGATCGTGATGGGCAGTTCGGCGCGACCGAGGATGCCGTGGAACGCTTCCAGCGACAGTCCGACGGTGGCGAACAGCGCCAGCGCTATGCCGATCAGCGCTTCACCGGCGATCAGCCCCGAACTGTACAACACGCCGTTGTCTTCGGCGTCAGATTTCGCGTGGCGATAGTCCACGACATATTTGATGAGTGCGCCACTCATGACGCCGACCGACAAGCCAACGGGGAGGTACAAGCCAACGGCAAACGCAAGCGACGAAACGCCGAACAGCTCAACGATACCGGCAATGAACATTCCGAGGTAGATTAAGCTCCACTGGAGCTTACCATCCATGACGCCTTCAATCAGAATCGCCATCAGATTTGCCTGCGGCGCTTGCAGCGGCTTGGGGTGCTCCGGCGACAGAACGAAGCCATAGGTTGATCCCAGCAGATGTACGACCCAGCCAACAACAATCACGCCCGCGAATAACCCGAAGAACTCGGCTATCTGTTGTTTGCGCGGTGTCGCTCCAACAAGGAAGCCGGTCTTTAAATCCTGCGAAATATCTCCGGCGCTGCAAATCGCCACGCAGACAACGGATCCGATCAACAGCGCGGCGGTCATTCCCTTAACGCCACCGATTCCCAACGCGGTGAACAGAAGCGTCGTGCCAAGCAGGGTGGCGATCGTCATGCCGCTAACCGGATTGGACGACGATCCGACCAAACCAACGATGCGCGATGCCACCATGACAAAGATGAATCCGAAAACCGCGATGATCGGCACGATGAGCGGAACGTCAGGCGTGAGGAACCATGAAAGCAAGGCGACGACGATGGTCCCGATCCAGACGAACTTCGGCGGCAGGTCCTGGTCGGTGCGGATGTCAAGCTCACGCGCGGCGCTCTTTCCACGCAGGCGTGACAACGAGCGGAAGAGTGCAGGCAGCGCTTTGAGCAGGCTCAATATCCCGCCCATCGTCACTGCGCCCGCGCCGATATAACGCACATACTGCGAGCGAATCGCATCGCTGCTCATGCCAGAGATAACGGTGCTCGTCTCGGGGAACAGCGGTGTTGATGCGCTGCCGCCGAAAAACGCTATCGCGGGTACCAGTACAAGTGAACTCATGAGGCCACCGCCCAACATGATCGCCGAGACGCGTATGCCGATGATGTAGCCCACGCCAACGAGTGCAGGGATGGCGTCAATGGCCACATACGCTTTGGTCGGAGTGCGGAGCGCGACGGTCATGGTTTCGCGTAAGATGCCCGCGCCCGTCATGAGTTTATAGACCGCCCCCGTTAACAGTCCCCAGAAGACCTTGCTGGCATGTGCCCCGCCGCGCTCGCCGGCGATCAGCACTTCCGCACATGCCGTGCCTTCCGGGTAGGGCAATGTGCCGTGCTCGTCGCGAATGAGCATGCGGCGCAGCGGGATCATCATTAAGATGCCGAGCATGCCGCCGATCAGCGAGATAAACGCGATTGTAGCAAGACTTGGTATCTCCACGCCTTTGCCGGACTCATGCCAGATGAAAAAGGCTGGTATCGTAAAAATGATCCCGGCGGCGAGGGATTCACCGGACGACGCCACCGTTTGGACGATGTTGTTCTCGAGAATTGTGCCGCCGCGAAACAGTTTGCGCAAAATGAACATGGACATCACCGCCGCGGGAATCGAAGCGCTGACTGTCATACCTACGTAGAGTCCCAAATAGGCGTTCGCAGCCGTGAACACGATGCCCAGTACACACCCGAGGACAAGGGCGCGAACAGTGGACTCGGCCATCTTGGATTCGGCATTGACGTACGGTTGAAACGGAGTTTTACCTGAGGCTGTGGTATGTTCCATGGGTCCTCGAAGAGACAATTCAGACGGACTTGTTTGTTACGGTGAATTTCCGCAATACCTGCAAGCGCAGCGTGTCGCGCCGGAGCCACGCTGTGAGGGTGAGCCAACGCACCGTCCAGGGCAGCAGCCACCGAGAAACACCTGAGCCATGTCGCGCGGAAAAAAGCAGGCGATTGCGCAGCGTCACAGCGCGAATATGCGCGGACTCATGCGTGGCGCGGATCGCTCCGTCTTCGCGATGCAAAATTTCGGTATTCTGAGCATAGAGCACGCGCCACCCGCGAGCATGCGCGCGCTGGGACAAGTCTACGTCCTCCCAGTAAAAGGGATGGAAAAGTGCGTCAAAGCCACTCAGCGCGATGAACTTCGCGCGGTCGAAAACGGCGTGACCTCCGACCGCGTAATCCGACTCACAAAGTCCTTCCACGAGCGGGCGCTGGTCCCGTGGATTGTGCAGTACTTTGGCGAGCCCGGCCTTCCAAACCAAGCGCTTCGCTCCTTCCCGCGTGCGGCCGTGCTCGTCGGCCGAGCGCAGGGCGACCGCGAAAACATCGTTTGACGCAAACAAGCCTTGCAAAGCTGGCCGCGGATCCCGCACAATCTCGCAGTCGTCGTTCAGCAGCAAGACATATTCGCATTCGTTACTGGACACTGCATGATTCGCAGCTTCGGCGAAGCCGCGATTGCCGTGATGAACAATCCAATGAACTTGCGGAAATTCCGTTTGCAGCGCAGCGGCTACGGATCCATCGCCACTGTCGTCTACGACGACTGTGTGCACAAGCCAACTGGCATCACAGCGGGCAATGGACGTCAAACAGCGGCGCAGCCGCTGCGAATTGCGATACGCCGGTACGGAAATACCCACCGTCATCACGACAGACTCGGCCAACTATTTTCGGCCTTAGACAAGAATGACTCTGCAGTGTCTTCACTTCCAACAGGGACGACGGCGAGCTGATCAAACTGGGGCCGCCATTTCACGCGTTCCACGTCAAAGCGCTCGTCGTTTCTGAAGAGGGCGATACCCGGGACACGCGCCGCAGCAGCCAAGTGCATCGGTCCACTATTGGTACCGATGAAGGCCACCGCGTGCGAAATGAGCAGCATGGACAACCGCAAAGGAAGATTGAGCGCGAGTTTTGATTCGGGCAATTGCTCGTGAAGCTGCTCGGCCTCGGCAACTTCGCGCGCGCCACGGCCCACGAGAAGGACCTGACGGGAAGCACAGAGTCCGCGAACCAGCGGTGCGCGCCACTCTTGAGCAACAAAGGACGCGCCGCCCGTGACGCCGCCGAAGTGCACGGCCACGTACGGGTCGCGAATACCGAAATTCGCGCGCCAGTCGGCGAATGCGGCCAGTTCTTCGGTCGAGAAATGAAGCTCCGGCACCGCGTCATTGACGGTATGCGCGCCGGCATGACGCGCCAGACGCAGATTGAGTTCCGCGACGTGCACCGATTCGTCATAAGGTATCGTCGAAGTCAAGAACGGCGCACGACCCGCCGTTGCGTAGCCGATGCGATCCGTGGCGCCACTCAAGAACGCAAGCAGGCCGTTGCGATAGAACCGCTTAAACAGAATTGCGCGGTCGGGAGCAGTTCGCCGCAGAGCGACTGCCGTGCGCACAAATCCGCTTACTCCGGAATGCTGTCCCCGCTTATCGTAGACGATCAGCTCATCCATGTAGGGACAGTGCAATAATAACTCACGACCGACTGCGTCCACAACAACGGTGATGCGCGTTTGCGGGTAACTCGTGCGAATACACTTCAGCGCCGGTACGGCGGCCAGCGTGTTGCCGATCGAACCATTGCGAAAGATCAAGATCGAGCGCACATCAGGCATTGCCAAACCTCGAGACCATGCGCTTCAAACCGGCGATTGCCGCCTCAGCGGACGGCCGGCCGGTTGCGTCAGCGATTGCCAGATGCTGCGGTGAATGGGGCGGCGTCCAGTATTCCCATGGATCATTCTGAAAAATCGTTAGAGTCGGAGTACCGACGGCCACCGCGAGATGTTTTGGACCACCGTCGTTGCCAACGTAGAGACGCGCCAACTTCAACAGCGCTGCCATTTCGCCTAAATCGCTGAACTCAAAATGAGCGGCAGGGTCAAGATTAGCAATGCGAGTGAAGCGCTCGATCTCGGCCCGTTCGGCGGCGTTGCCGATGACCGCGACCTTCATCGCGAAGCCGTCCCGTACGGCGTGGGCCACTTGCGCGAAATCCTCAAGCGGCCAGCGCTTGTATTCTCTGCGGCTTGTTACAAAGAATGCAGCGAAGCTCTGTGCCGTGAAACCGCGCTCTGCCAGAAGTGTCGCGGCGACCAACTCATTTTCGGGAGTGACATGAAACTCCGGGAGAGAGTCACACCAAGGTGCGCCCAGCGCGCGCGCCAGCCCAAGTTTGTGCAGGCCGCTGTAAATCGGCCCGTCGCGATCTTGGCGCGCTACACGATGCGTGTAGATAAGATCGCGTGGAAATTTCTGAAAGCCCGCGCGATGTCGGGCTGGGCTTAGCATGCAGGCCAAGGCCGAGCGTGGATCCGACAGGAAGTCCATCGAGTATTCAAAGGGTCCATGGCGGCGCATCAGACCGGCCAGGGCAAAAGCGGTCGGTGACGAGCCGCAATCCACGATGTTATCCACGTACTCCAACCCCGCGAAGACTCGCTGCACGTGCGACTCGGTGAATACAGTTATCTGCGCGGCCGGATTCCACAGTTTGACGGCGCGCAGTGCTGCGGTGGCCAGTAGACTGTCACCGACACGGCGAAACAGCAGCGCCGCGCAACGCGTTTGTGCTGCCGACGAAGAATTCACGAGGATTGACTATTCGCGCGCGTCGGCTTCCCGTGCTGCTCGCGCAAGTAGGCGTACTTCAGAAATGTATAGGTGGCCTGACCGTTGGCGATCACCAGTCCATAAAAGCCATCCAGAAAACCAAGCTGTAGAATGAAGCAACGCGTCCAGGCCCATACGGGTCTCAGGAAAACGTCAAGCGCACTCGCCCGCCGCCCGCGTTCATGCATCGCCTGCCCCGCCGCACGCGCAGACGATATGTTCTTGCGCAAGTGTTCGTCAATGGTGCGGTAGGTGAAGTGCAATAGGTCGCCCGAAAGGCGGCGTTTACGCGCGCCGTGAAACTGTACTGTCACATGCGGTTCCATCCCACCCCAATCCGCCGCGCCTTTGCGATACAGAAAGGTGCGCCACTGCGGATACCAGCCGGAGTGATTAATCAACTTGCCTGCATACACACCGTGGCGATTGATGTCGAAGCCATCTTCATCCAAATTGTCGGCAGCAAACGCGGTCTCAATACTCTTACGAAGCTCCGGAGTGACAACTTCATCAGCGTCAATACAGAGGATCCAAGGCTGCATCGCTTGTTCGCAGCCGAAGTTCTTTTGCGGACCGTAGCCTGGCCACGGGCGCTCGAAGACCTTCGCGCCGAATTGCTTTGCGGCGTTCACTGTGCCGTCCGTCGAGCCTGAATCAACGACGACAATTTCGGCACAAAAGTCGGCTGCGGACAGACAACGCGCCAGATTAGCCTCTTCATTGAACGTGATCACGACGAGCGAAATCGGTAGTTTACCGGCCATGGCGGGCAAGCACCTGTTGATAATACGCGATGGTACGTTCTGTCATGCCGGCAAGCGTGAATTCGCTTTCCAGCCGGGCCCGCCCCCGCTCGCCCATGTCACGCAACGCAGCGCGCTCCGTGGTGGCGCGTTCCAATAGCCAGGCGAGACGCGCAGGTTCCTGACTGGGAAAGACCCAACCCGTGTCGTCATGCCGCACAACTTCCGGCAGAATGTTGACGTCACTGGTGATGACGGGTTTGCCATAGGCCATATACTCAAGCGCAATGCGGCAAACGGCTTCACTGCGAAGTGACGTAATGACGCCGAGGTCAATTTCCGAAAGCAATGGGCGCACGTCATCGAGCCGGGACGCGAAACGCAAACTTGAAGCGACGCCTTTCTGTTGCGCCAGCAGCTCTAAATCACGCCATGTACGTTGGCGGTTGTCATCGCCGGTCAGCAGAACGACGATGCGCGAGCGAACACCCGGTTCGAGCAGGGCCAGTGCCTCAATCAGTTTCTCCTGTCCCTTCTCCGGACTCATGCGGGCCACGACCGCAGCAAACAATGCGTCATCGGGAACGGACAGACGTTGGCGCCAATTGGCGAATGCAGTTTCCGGGAAGAGCGATAGGTCGAGACCGGGATATATGACCTGTTGCGCGACTCTGGTCAAAGAAAATACCTGCGCATAGCGGACCGCAGACGTTGCCGTTGAGTAGATGAGACCGTCTGTGCGGCGCTCGTGGATGAAACGGTTCACCGCGTTGTTTCGTGGTGACCGTGGCTCGGCAGCCGTGCGAATCAAGGGCCGACGGCCGCTGTTCACCCATGCCAGAAGCGCGTGACCCGGCGGACAATGCGCATTCAGCACATCGGGTTCGTATTCGCGCACAACCCGGCGTAGCTGACGCACAGCTTGCGCCAAGTGCAGCGGATTTGCGCTGTGGTAATCGAACTGATCGGTCCCGGGAATACCAGCGGTACGGGCCCACTCTGCTAACGGCGAGCCGCGCTGTGATGAAAGGTACACGTCGTGACCCGCCGAGCGCAGGCCGCGGGCCAGATGATAAGCATACCACGCCAGAGCACTGGCAAAACGCACGTGGCAGGTCAGGAGAATGCGCATGTGCGGCAGGGCAGTTGATTTTGGCGCGTGCTGGTCAGCTCTTGATACTCAAACAAACGCTGCGTAAATTCGTTGAAACAATAGGGAGAGTGAGAATGCGGGTAATCCTGCTTCTGGCGCTTATCGCGGGGTGCGCCGCGCCGCGCTATTCGCTGACCGTGCTGCACACAAACGACATTCACGGAAAATTCGCCCCGGAGCGGGCGGCTTGGCGCCCGGATAGTGCTTGGGTCGGCGGGTTCGCGCCGCTGTCCGGTGCACTTGACAGTGTGCGGGCGGCGGATTCGCGGACGATCTACATCGATGCAGGCGACTTGATGACGGGAAACCCGATTTGCGACATCGTCGAGAATGGCACTGAAGGCGGAGCACTGCTCGAGATGATCGAACGGTGCGGTTGCGACGTGATCAGCGTGGGTAATCACGAATTTGATCTTGGCGCCGAGCATCTACGGGAATTCCTCGACGCGAGCGGAGTCCCGTGGGTGTGCGGCAACGTGCGCTGGACCGCAACCGGGGAAGCGCTGCGTCCGGCCTATCGAATTCTGGAACGCGGCAAACTCCGCATCGGAGTCATCGGGCTGATTCTCACCGATCTGGCCGGAGTCGTTGCGCAACAGGCGGTGCAGCCGTTTACGGTGCAGGATATCGCGGACGCCGCGCAGCTGTTGATTGATGAGCTTGACCCGCAGACCGATCTGATCATTCTGCTGACGCATAACGGTCTGGAAAAAGACAAAGAGCTTGCCCACTCGATTTCCGGCTGCGACGTGATTGTGGGTGGACACAGCCACACGCGACTCACCGAACCGATCATTGAAAACGACGTCATTATTGCACAGGCAGGGTCGTATCTGAAGAACCTCGGCGTACTGCGGCTCGAGATCCAAGGCGACCGCGTGCGCGGACATCACGGTGAGCTGGTCGAACTACTAACGGAACGCTTTCAACCTGATTCTGCCGTGGCCAACTATTGCCGCCAATTTGAGGAGCAGATTGCCCGTAAATATGGCGACACCATCGCCGTTGCGGCGACAGACTGGACCCGCAGTTACAATGGCACGAGTGCGATCGGCAATCTGTTGTGCGATCTGTTACGCACGGCTTACAGCGCCGACTTTGCGATTGTCAACAGCGGCGGCATCCGCAAAGACATACCCGCGGGGCCCGTTCGCAAGTTGGACATCGTCGAACTTCTGCCGTTTGTCAACTCAGTCACGGCATTTGACGCGACAGGCGCCGAACTGCAGATTTTCGCCGAGCGCCAGGCCGCCGCCCAGATGAGCGGCAAACAGGAAACGCTGCAAATGTCGGGAATCGAGATATCCTACGTCAACGACCAGGGAACAGCTCGCGACATCGTTCCATTGGTGGCTGGCACACGTCTTGAGGCGGAACGCGTTTATCGCGGTATCTCGATTGACTATGTTCTCATCTCACAGGCCGACAAGTATCTGGGCTTCGCGCCGCGAAATCTTCAACCGACCGGCGTGGTGTTCAGCGACTTTGTTATTGCCGAACTATTGAAGTCCACCGCGCCCGTAACGCCCGCAATTGAACCACGACTCATCCAGCGGTAACCAGCATGTCCAAACCCAAAGTCCTCATTCTGTGCACCGGCAATTCGATGCGCAGCCAAATGGCGGAAGGCCTACTCCGCCACGACCTCGGTCATCTCATTGACGTTTTTTCCGCCGGAACCCATCCGAGCTACGTTCACCCCAACAGCATCCAGACACTGGCGGAAATTGGCATTGATATTTCGAAGCACCGTTCCAAGAGCGTGCGCGAATTTATTGATCAGGACATTGATCTCGTGATCACGGTCTGCGACAGCGCGCGTGAGAACTGTCCCGTACTGCCCGGAGCGCGCAGTACGTGGCATCAACCCTATCCAGATCCGTTTCATATGCGGCCCGGCGACGATCCAGTCGAGATATTCGCCGCGCTCCGTGATCAGATGCGGGCGGAACTTGTCGTCATCGTGCGCGATCAACTCGGCCTGGTTGATTAACTCCACACGGGAGCATCGTCGAGCGCCGAAGCCGGACGCGCGACGGGAACATCAGGCAATGATCCGAGATAGGCGCGCATTTCAGACAGTACGGTATTCAGGTCATGCAGCTGCATCGCATTGGTTTTGAAGCGCGCGCAACCGTGCAAGCCTTTCACGTACGCGAGCAAATGTTTGCGAAACTCGAGCACTCCGCGCCGTTCGTCTCCGAAGAACTCGACAAGCCACAGTAGATGCTGCTCGGCGGCGGCCAAACGCTCGCCCGGAGTCGGCGCCGGGCAGTTCTCTCCATGGAGCAGCAGATGATCAATTTCGCGAAAGATGAAGGGATAGCCCATGGCGCTGCGGCCAATCATTACGGCGTCGCAGCCCGTTTGCTCCAGCAATGTGACGACGTCCTGAGCCGTGCGCACATCACCGTTGCCGACCACGGGTATCTTCACGCTTTGCTTCACTTCGCCGATCCATTCCCAGTGCGCACGGCCTTCGAAAAAATCATTGCGCGTGCGCGCATGAACGGTTACCCAGGCGGCGCCGGCCTGTTCCACGGCGCGCGCCACTTCGACGGCGTTTAGCGAGCGACGATCCCAGCCTGAACGCACTTTCACGGACACGGGAATGTCCACAGCTTTGACAGCAGCTTCCACGATGCGCGCCAACAATCCGACATCTTTCAACAGGGCGGCGCCGCCTTGATTCAAGATGATCTTCTTAACGGGACAGCCGAAGTTCAGATCCAAGCCGTCAGGATTCAAATCACGCAAGCGCGACGCGGCATCGGCCGCTTGTTCGGGCGAGGTCGCGAAATACTGAATGAAATACGGACGCTCCTCAGCGTGAAAACCCGCCATCTTGCGGGTTTTTTCATTCTTGCGGCGCACGCCTTCGCCAGAGAGCATTTCCGAGAACACCATGCCCGCACCGTAGCGCCGCGAAATGCGGCGCATCGCTGTGTCGGTCCACCCGGCCAACGGCGCAAGCAACACGGGCCGCTCGAGCGTGAGCGGTCCGAGCCGGGTGATCAGAGAACGTGTGGTGGCGTGCGCCATGGTAACAGTGAGTCGGCGACCGTTATTTCGGTTTGCGGGCCGACATGATCAGTTCCATAGAGAACCAATGCATCGGCTGCGGCGGCAAATACCATGCACCGTAGGATTCGATCTCTTTGAAACCCGTTGTCGTCAGGAGGGTGTTCAATTCAGGCACCGTGTAGCACCGCACGCCGTCCTTCTCGGGATTCTCGCCTTCCATGATAATCTCGCCTTCCGGAGTCGCGAGTTCCCATGATCCGCCGAGACGGCTGGTCTCGGGATCAAACTCCGCACGGTGAAGGAGCAAACCTTCATCGCATTCGAGCCATTCGGGTCCGAGGTGGTTGGACAGCGCATAGGGGTGCTGGCCGGTCAACAGCAGCTTGCCGCCGGGCTTGAGGGCGGCGTAGATGCGACGCAGCGTTTCGGCGTTTTCGGCGTCCGTGCCGAAACCGAAACTCATACCAAGCACAACGACGTGATCAAATGGTTCCGTTACGGAGAATGTCCGCATATCGCCGACTTCAAACGTTCCGGGCTGGTCATGCTTCTTCATGTGCTTCGCCGCATGACGAATCAAAACAGGCGTGATGTCAATACCATGCACTTTGGCGCCGCGTTCGGCGAGATACCGCGCCTGATAGCCGCCGCCGCAGCCGAGATCGAGCACGCGCTGGCCGCGCTTGATGCCCAGAACTTTCCAGCAGAATTCGACAACCTGCTGACTCTTCAAATCAGAGGCTTCGTCACTGCCGACGAGACGGATGCGCCAGAACTCGGCCCAGAAGTCGTCCCAGGTCTTGACGACGCGTTTGTATTGCTTTTTACTCATCTTGCTTAATTTCTCTTTGCAACCATTTTGATTGAACTGCTATTGCACCAAGGCAGCCACGTCCGAAACGGCTCTTCGCCGATGACGTCGTAGCCGTCAACCGGTCCGAAGGTCACAGCGTAGCGGTCGTCTATAACCCACCACCAACTCTTGTCCGGGCTGCGCTGATAGTCAGTGGCATAGGTATGC
This sequence comes from bacterium, assembly GCA_016702305.1. Classification (NCBI taxonomy): domain Bacteria; species bacterium. Next base: position 782,159 of record JADJEH010000002.1, on the reverse strand, counting down.
GTACCATTGAATTCGATGCCACCGTCAATTTGCATCGGTGAAATCTGCATACTCTCGCTCAGGCGGTCGAGCGCCGTCCAGCGCGCCCGGTTCCAGGCGTGGTAATCGTGTGTGCCCGCCACCGAGAACACGAAGAGCACGACCGCAAGGGCGACTGCGCCGCCGATTTGCCAACGACTTGATTGAACCGACGGAGCGCCGGTCGAGATCAGCAGCAGCAGAAGGATCGGCATCAGCGCGATTAAGAAACGGTCGAAGAAGCTCACGACGACAATCACGACCAGATAGGCGGCGCAGTAGAACAGGGCGAATAACTGAATCGGCGCGGCGTCCGCACGCTGCCGCCAGTTGCGATAGACCGTGACGACCGCGCCGATGATCTGATGCAGCAAAACACAGCTTGCCACGCAGGAAAACAGGGTGACGACCACCCACATCAGCGCCGGAGCATCCGCGTACACTTGTGTTCCACCCGGCAGAACGTCCATCAGGCGCGGCGGTCCTACTCCGAAATCATAGACGACGTTGCGCACAAGCGGCATCAGGCGCTGTCCTTGGACAAGCACTGCGACAACGAGTCCCATCCATGCCAAGGTTATTGCCTGACCCGTTCGCGTAAAACCTACGACGTCACGAAACGATCGCACCCGCAGGATCAAAAACGGAGAGAGGTACAGCCCCAACGTTAGCAGAAGGCCGACGGCACTGCGGGCAAAGTACAGGACAATCAGATGTATCGGGTCGGAAAAGCGACCGGCGGCTTGATCCACATAGACGCTGCGCAGATTGGGGAATCCAAAGACCGGAAAAAGCACCTGTTGATGCAGGGCATAGAGCGCCACGCAGAGTAGAAAGGGCAGACCGGCCCGGAGCAGATTTCGCACCGTGAAGCTGCGCGTGAAGATGTAAGCCGCGCCGAATGCTGCCGCGATCAAGACGGCAAACTGCCGCGCCATCATGGCAACCAGCAGCGCGACAAGGAACAGCACATAATCCGCCGCCCGATCCGACACCAGCGCGTTCACACAGAGCAGCGTCGCAAGCAGCGCGAACATGAGAAAGGGCACATCGGTCATGAACGTCAGACTCAGGCAGAAGAACACCGGATTGGCGAGCATGAGCGCCGTCGCCGTATTCACCTCGTCGCGCGTTCCGCCACGCTGCGTCAATAGCCGCGACATGAGCCAGATGGAAATGAGCGCGGCCATGACGGTCGAAAGGCGCAGCACGACGTGAGAAAAGCCGAAGGCTCTCGTGAAAACTGTGCCCCAGGCCACAACGCTCATGAGAGTCATCGAGGCCCAACCCTGCGCAACGTCTATGACGCCGCGATTGACCAGACCGTCCACGACACGGGCATAGCTCCAATCGTCGTTGAGCGGAAAATTGCCCCACGGTGCGACCAGCGCGATGCCGCACAGGAACAAGAGGATTTGGCCCCGCAAGCTGCCGAGAAATGTGCCGAGTCGGCCGGTCGTCATGCGGCTCGTTTGCCCGAGTTTCGTGTCTAAATCGAGTTTTCTTTGAATCTTAAAGATAGCGTCTTGGAAGCGATGATGCAAGCCGAGACGACAAGTCGATGGTCTTGCGACCTCGGGAGGGAAGGAGTGGCGGAGAGGGTGCGGCTTAATGTCTATTTGCGAGCGGGTTTTCCCGGATTAAATATTGGATATACAAGCAAATAACATGGATCCATGGTCTGGTACAACCGAGGGTCGAAGACGAATTGGCACTGGTCGCCGGGCACAGTTCCAACTATTGTCTGGCGGCGCCGGGCCAGATCACCCGTCGGGCTCCAGTGAACCTCGTAGCCCTGCGCACCTTTTAGGCGGTCCCATTCAATCACCTGTCCGTCCACGCGAGGCACAATGGCGCCGTCATATTGACCGGGCGAAACACCATCATTGCCCGCTGCCGGAGGCAGGGCGACGCTGAAGACGCGAGCCGGGGCATCGGGCGGCAGCTTACCGACCTGACCGCGGTGGTCGGTGGCGCTGAAGTAGTACTCAATGCTGGTGGCGTTCGCCGGGATCGCCAACGCGGAGCGGTAGCGGTTCAAACCAATCGCTGCGGGCGTGATCGTCGTCCACGCGCCCCCCGGGAGATAGCGGTACGACAGGGAACGCGCGGTGATCGAGGTCGCCTGGCTAATGCGGAACGAATCTGCCCAACACTCGACTTGCAGACGCATGCTATCGGGCCGGGCCGTGAAATTCAACGGGTCATGGACAAAGAAGGGGCCAAAGTTCCAGCCGAGTGCTGAGAAGTCGAGCAGTTTGTCGAAGACCGTGATGTCCCAGTCGTAGAATTGGAAGCCCTGACAATTTGGCGAGTGACGTGCGGCAATCGCGCCCTCAATCGCATCAGCGAAATTTGCGCTGCCGTAATAGGCCATCACGGCATTGTGACCATTGGCGTTGAAGAATGCGAAGGTCGAATCAAGGTTGCGACTATAGTCGCTCATCGCCATCATCTCCATTTGCGGCGCGAGCTGCTGGAGTGAGCCGACTGTCCAGGGTGAAGTTGTAATAGGATGACAGCGATTGTCGTCCACCCAGATGTCGAAGGCGTCGCCGTAAATGCGCACCGGTGCCCCGGGCCGCCGAGATTGAATCACGTCGTAGAGCTGATCGCAGTGCCAGCCGCACAACTGCCCGGGACTCATGCCGCGGCTGTTGCATAACGGATCATAGTTCGCCAGACTGACTTCGTTGATGTGAATCTTAAAGCCGTCAGGCGCAAGCGCTGAATCGAGATTGCGAATCTGTGATTGGTAATACTCAATCGGCTCGAGCAGGCTGAAGCAGACGGTCTCGCGGCCCGTCTGATAGATGATGGCCGTATAGTAGTTCACCGTCACCGCGCTTCCCACTGGAAGCTGACCACCACTCACACGCTGCAGCAGCGGCGTCCGGATGTAGCCCGGATACGGAGGGCTAACCTGATCCGTCACGGTGTAGTCCAGACCTTCATTCATCAGCACGTTGCCGGGCTGCTTGTACACCTGCAACGGCGTGTCGGCACGGCGCACCATGTTGACCAGTCCACGCGGCTCGATGGATACGTCGTCTATCCAAAGATTCCCGGAGCAGCCCACATCCGGCCCGAGCCAGAGGGACGCTGTATCGAGATTGAATGTCGAAAACTCACGTTCGATCAGAGTCCAACTCGCGGTGCCGGTCAGCGAAATACGTTGATTCTCAAAATGGTTGTTCACCGGCTCGTCGCCAAGCACGAGGAAGCGCAGCCTGCCGGTAAAGTTCTGCGTTTTGACCCAGAACTTCAACTTGAACAGCCGGTGGTCACCAAAGAACATGCGGTTGTGAATCGTGCGATCCCAATCATAACCGGCGTCCAGATTTGCCCACTTCACGGAGGCGACACCGGAATGGCGGTTGACGTTGTCACGTGAAATCGTGGAATAGCTTTCTGGCGGATGCATGGCCCACCCCGTCGGAACGTTGGCCGCCCAGGTCTCGAATCCACCGTTCGGGACGCTGGAGTTATAGGCGTTCGTCGTGAAACCGCTGCTGCCAACGGTCATCGCCTCATTCAATATGGGCACGCCCTCCTGCCAGCTCAAGTCCTGCACACGTAGCGCCGTGCGATCCACGCCCATGGTCAGGAACTGCGCCCGGCGAATGAACTTCGCTCGTAGTGCTAACGACGCCGTCATCGCGAAATTGCTGCGGACAGGATTGCCGCCGTCGGGGTCATTCCACTCGATTTCGTCCATCTTGTACGCGTAGGCCATATCGGCCAGCGAGTCCGCGTAGTCGTATTGATCTTGAATTCGGACGGACGAGTTGATTGTGCAAATACGCTTAGGAAAATCCGGCCAATCGCGTATGTAGACGCGCTCGAACGTGAAGACGCCGTTCACCTCGGCGATCAACTCCAACAGGCTCAGCAAGCCCCATTGCAGTCCAAGCTGGTCAAAGCCTGCCAAGTAGATGACGTTGCTGCCCACAAGAAGCTGGTACTCTTCCTGATGAGTGAGCACACCCAGCCCCGGCAATTGTGACGCGGACAGCGAATCTGTGAGACGTTGAAAGCGGTCCGCGGTGCCAATCCACAAGGAGACCTCTTCCCCGCTCCAATTCGATGCTGCCACGACCACCGGTGGCAAACCCATGACCATGGTAAGCTGCGCGACGAACTCATCCCGCACATTGGCCTCGGACGGAGTCGGATTGTCGGGCATGACCAGGTACAGGGCGCCGTCCACCAGCAGTGGCGATACGGCAACAGTACCCATCTGCTGCGGGCGAGGCTTAATCGAATAGAGTCCGGCCGTCGCATCAGACGCCACAGTGGCGAGAACGGCGAGCGCTATCCAACTGAATATATTTAGGTTTTTCACGTGCATTCGTAAGTTTGGCTTCCTTCTCAATCGTAAGCAATTGCACCCGAAATAGCAAGGGTTGCCCGGCGTTCCTGCAAATGCTCCGCTATGCGGTCGTAGGCGCTGGCAGCGCGGACTGAAGCGCGGCGCGAATCTCTTCTGGTCTGAAAGGTTTGGTAAGGTATCCCGTCATCCCAGCAGAATAGCAGGACTCACGGTCGCCGGGCAGTGCATTGGCCGTCAGAGCAATGATCGGGATTCCGGGACGGACGGCCTGAGCGCGGATCGCCTTGGAAGCGGTTAGTCCGTCAAGAATGGGCATTTGGATATCCATGAGAATCACGTCAAAAATGGCCTCCGTATGCCGCCGCACCGCCTCGGCGCCGTTGTTGGCGATCACGACCTCGCAACCCATTCGTTCGAGGATCCGCTGAGCAAGTTTCTGATTCACGGGATTATCTTCGGCCACCAGCACGCGCAGATGCAGTGCGTCGGCAATGGCTGCAGACGTCGCTACCCCTGCGTCGGAAGGCATTGAGTCAGGTGCCGTAGGCGTCAACGGGAATCGCATGGCGTCGCGCAATATAGAGAGGCGGTTAGGCACTTCGATGGCCGATGATAGAAGCGAATTCCCTTCAGTGGCGAGTTGCGCGCGGCGACCATGAGACGCGAGAATAACGACGCGCGCCCGCCGCGCGACCGGGTGCCGGGAAACCGCATCCGTCAACTGCCGCAGGTCCTCGTCCGCTACGCCGCTGCCGATCAACAGCCCGCCATGCTGCCCTGTCTCAACGAGCGCATCGAAGGCCCGCTGCCAGTCACTTACGACCGGAACCTCCGCACCTACCAGAAGCCGGTCGTAGCGCGCAAACCACGGACGAGGTTCGAGGATAACCCACTTTGTGTCGGACGGTTGCGGGGGCACGGGCAACGCTTCGACGCGCATTTCGTGAACCGTCGCCAAGGTGAATATGCTGCCCTCGCCCACGCGGCTTGTGACAGTAATGTCGCCGCCCATGATCTTGGCCAAACTGCTGCTGATCGACAGTCCGAGACCTGTGCCGCCGAACTGCCGCGATATCGAGGCGTCAGCTTGTGTGAAATTCTCGAAAATCAACTCCAACCGGTCCGCTTCGATACCGATGCCCGTGTCGCACACCTCGCACGAAAGATTGACCTGCTCGTTTATTACGGTCGCGCTTACGTGCACGAAGATGTAACCCTCTTGCGTGAACTTGAGCGCATTGCCGATTAAATTTGAAAGCACTTGCCGCAAGCGCGTAGGATCGCCCTTGATAAGTTCAGGAACGTCAGGCTCAACGTAGTATCCGATTTCGAGACCCTTCGCCGACGCTTGCAATGAGAAAAGCATGACAACGCTTTCCACCAGATCACGGATGCTCACGTCCACCTGTTCGAGCTTCATCTGCTTCGCCTCGATCTTGGACAAATCGAGAATGTCATTGATCAACGTCAGCAGGGAGTCTGCGCAGTCCTGTGCGGCGCGGGCGTACTCGCGTTGTTCAGCGGACAGCGGGTGCTCGGAGAGCAGCCGTGTAAAACCGACGATTCCATTCATCGGAGTACGAATCTCGTGCGACATATTCGCCAGGAAGTTGCTCTTGGCAACGCTGGCGGCCTCAGCCTCTTTGGCAAGCTGGTTAGCGCGGACTATCGCTTGTTCGAGCTGGCTGTTGATATGCTCAAGTTCTTGATGCGACTTCTCGATTTGCTCTTTGTGATCCCGCTGTTCGGTGATATCCACGAAGCCGCATAGGACGGCAGGATGGGCCTGCCAGAGAATTTCGCGGGTGGTCAAACTCGACCATTGATTGACCCTGCCGCGCCGCCGAACGCCAACCTCCCAGGCCTCGATTGCGTTTGCAGTTCGCACCGCTCGCTCGAGCAGGTAGCGGTCTCCGGCTTCAATCAGCAGGTCCCAAATTACCCCGCAATTCGGATCGGCGTCCGTCAGGCCAAAGTAGTCCTGAAAATTCCGATTCGTGTAAAGAAGCCCGCCAGACCATTCATCCACAACACAAATTGCGATCGGAGCGGCCTCGATAATCGTGCGGTTGCGGCCTTCGCTTTCCTCAAGCGCCCTGAGCATGTGGTTGAGCGAGACGGACAGCTCGCCGATCTCATCCGAAGACTGTACGGTTGAGATGACGTTCTGCTGTCCGGCGGCGCGCTGATTCATTGCCGAGCGAATCGCCGAAACAGGTTTCAGGATGTGCAGGTTCACCAACGAATAGGCCGTGACGACCAGCACGATCAGCGTGCCCAGCAGGAAGAGCAGCATGCGCGCAGTGTCTTCGAAGACCGCCTGCCGCGCTGACATCGTATTGAGCACGACGAGCACATAGTCCGGCCGCTCGCGCAATTCGGAAGCGAGGCCTACTCGTTTGACCATGCCGAATCGCCCATCGCTATAGAAGCGCATATCGTAGGCAATCCCGGCTCGGACCATGGCCGCGAGATGCTCAAGCGTCTCGTCGCTTTGTCCAGCTTGCGCCAGTGTCTTGCGAATCAAGGCGTTGCGGTTGCATGCGATGATGGTCTCAGTGTCGTGATCCACAACAACAATGCGGCTGACTTCGCGCTGTGAACTTAGGAGGTTCACGAAATTCACGAGTCCGGCATCGTCCACGGCGCGCGTACCGGCACGCAGCGAGGCAATGATCACGTCCGCACGCGACAACAACTGGTCATTCAACTGTCTTTGAAAGAGCTGACGCACGCCAAGGGCACCCGTAAGCGCTAGGATGAATCCGGCGACGACAATTGGGAAACCGAGCTTGAGCGCCAATGAGCGTTCGATTTGGTGAAAGACACGCCTAATCACCGAGCATGGTCTCCTGGAGATCCGGCATTCGGCATTAAGTCCGCGGCCAGACGAGTGGAGACTGCTGAAGTCAAGAAGAGCCGGCCCTGCCAATGGGCATTCATGTGCGAATAGGGACCGTCCCGGCTCAGGAGGGAATCCTGTGCCATGATGCTGAAGAGAGACCACGCTGCGATGTTACTGATGACGTCTTGCGGGGCGCTATGTTCCCGCTCAGCGACAATCTCAACACAGCTCGACATGTCGGAGACAGCTAAGAGCCGGGCGTGTTCATACGCCAATAGAACCCGCTGCCATTCGTCGCGACGCAGCATCAGTTTTGAACGATTCCCGATCAGAATCTCCTCGCCGGAGCAGTTCGCGGCTTTTGGGCAACTGTCTCGGGCAGCGCTATTGGAGGTGTCGGGAACCGCTAAGAGCATCAATACCCCGGAACCATCGGTCGGACTGTGCCGGGACATAAACTCCTCGAATGACACGACCGCTGCATCGCAATTCCCTTCGTCAAAACACTCCCACGATTCGCAGCATGTATTCAGTTCTGCCAGTTCGACGTCCACACCGTACTTCTCAAACATGCCAAGCTCCTGCGCCAGATACAGCACGGACGAGCCCGGCGAATGCGCGATCGCGATTCGCAGGGCCGACTTGCCTGGCGGTATGCAGCTTGTGATGACAAGACAGCACGCTATAGCGGTTGATAAGACAATTCGAAGCACGAATGAGGTACCTTTTTCAAGGGAACCTGCAAACTCAGTTCCAGCGCAAAAAGATAGGGCAGGCTGTGCCAGCCTGCCCCATAAGAACCGCGTTTTGCCCGTGGATCAGAATGCTACGGGCTCTTCGTACTCGGAATAAACTTCTTTCAGCGTGTCCACCATTTCGCCCAGGGTGCAATAGGCATGCGCACCCGCGATCAGGTGCGGCATCAGGTTCAGGTCCTTGTCGGCCGCGAGTTTGATATTGTCGAGGCACTCTTGCACCGCCCGGCCATCCCGCCGGCGGCGGAGGGCATTCAGCTTGTTTACCTGCTGCGTGCGACACTGTTCCTCCGAAATATCAAGGATCGGAATATCAATCTGCTCGTCGGCATGCACATAGCGGTTGACCCCGACGAGGACGCGTTCGCCTTTGTCGAATTCTGATTGATAGACTTGCGCGGCCCGGGCCAATTCCCGCTGGAAAAAGCCACCTTCGATGGCCGCAACGACACCGCCCATGGCGTCAATGCGATCAAAATACTGGTTGGCACCGTCTTCCATTTTGTCGGTCATCCACTCCACGAAGTAGCTGCCGCCTAACGGGTCTATCGGCGCACCGGCGAGGACCTCGTGCTTGAGAACCTGCTGCGTCCGCATGGCTAAGGTCACGGCCTTTTCGCTCGGAAGCGCGAGCGTCTCGTCCATGGAGTTCGTGTGCAGGCTCTGAGTGCCGCCCAACACGGCCGCCAGGGCCTCGGTGGCGGTACGAATCAGGTTAACTTCCGGTTGTTGCGCTTGCAAACTGCAACCCGCAGTTTGAGTATGGAAACGGCAAAGGAGCGAACGTTCGTTCTGTGCACCGTACTTTTCCTTCATCCGCTGGGCCCAAATTCGGCGGGCGGCGCGAAATTTCCCAATCTCTTCGAAGAAGTCCAGATGGGAGTTGAAAAAGTGCGACAGCCGCGGGGCGAACTCGTCCACCGCGAGCCCGCGCTCCAACGCGGCTTCAACATACGTAAATCCGTCCGCCAACGTAAACGCCAATTCCTGGATGGCCGTCGAACCAGCCTCGCGGATGTGGTAGCCGGAAATCGAGACCGGGTTGAATTTCGGCATTTCGCGCGTCGCGAATTCAATGGTATCCACCACCAGTTTCAACGATGGCTTTGGCGGGTAGATGAATTCCTTCTGAGCGATATACTCTTTCAGAATATCGTTCTGCAGCGTTCCGCCCAGCTCCGACCGTTTCCAGCCCTGCTTCTCGGCGGCCGCGATATAAAAGGCCCAGATGATCGCGGCCGGGGCGTTGATCGTCATGGATGTCGTGATCTGGCCTAACGGGATGTCCTTAAACAGAATCTCCGCATCTTCCAGCGAAGCCACCGAAACACCGCACTTTCCAACCTCACCGAGCGACCACTCCGAGTCCGGGTCCCGACCCATTAAGGTCGGCAGATCAAAAGCCACCGATAGGCCGTCGCCGCCCTGTTCGAGAATGTAGCGGTAACGCTGGTTGGTCTCTTCTGGAGTGGCAAATCCGCTAAATTGGCGCATGGTCCACCACTTACCACGGTACATGCTGGCATGGACGCCGCGAGTATAGGGATACTGACCCGGAAAACCGAGCTTGGACATGTACTGCTCAGCCTGTGACGGATCCTCCGTCCATGACAGAGGAGGTATCTCCATGCTCGAAGTCGTCACGAACTTCCGGCCGTTACCCGGTCCACCTTTGCCCGAGAAGTCGGCCTCCCAGCGGCGGCGGGCAGCCAGCAATTTTTCCAGCGGTGTCATGCGTTTGCCTCGTGTTTCATGCAAACCAGAATTTAGAGAATATTCCCCGCTAAGGCAAATTTACCAGAGCCAGAAAGTGACGCCGACGCCGCCCTGAAGGGACAGCCTTGTCTTGGGAGCCAGCTCGACACCGGGCGCGAATTCCGCCGAAACATCTACAATGGAATAGGGGAAATGGTATTTCAGACCAAGGGGCACGCGCACGCCGATCGTGTTGTCATCGTGTTCGTCGTTGGCGAAGGTCATATAGGCGCCGCCGCCGTAGTACCATTTCCACTCGCGCGGCATATCCATAATGTAATCATACATTTGAAAATCGGCGGACAGAAGGAACCACTCGTCCCAAGACCAAGCCGCACCGATGTCGAGCGCGGAGGACTTGTCCCAGAAGAACTGGGCGTTGAGACCGGTGGGCTCGCCGATGTAGGGGCCGATTCCGAAATTGTCCCGGTTCTTGGCAAGGGATGCGGAGGCAAGGGTGCAGGTCAATAGAAGGCCGAGGAGGATTCGTGTGCGCATGATAGTTGCTCCAATTGAATTAAAGGCAGGTTCATCGTGACAAGCATGTCCATAAATGTCTATATCATAACGCATTGCCGACCCGGACCGTTCCCTTTGGAATCGCCGCCGCGGGGGCTAAACGTTTGAAATTCCGCCAAGTTATTGTATCTTTCAGGATCAAAAGCCTCTTCACTATGTCCCGCTACATCTATCATGTCTTTGTCTGCGAGAACCGGCGTCCCGAGGACGACCCGAAGGGCTGTTGCGCCTCAAAAGGTGGCGCCGATATACTACAGCTTTTACGTGACAAGGTCAAAGCGGCAGGCCTGAACTCCAAGATCCGGATCAATAGCTCGGGTTGCTTAGCGAATTGCGCCAGGGGTGCATCGGTGGTCGTTTATCCCGATGCAGTGTGGTATTCGTTTGTGAACGCGGAGGACTGCGACGAGATATTTGAACGGCATCTGCTGGCCGGTAAACCGGTGACGAGATTACTCGACCCGATGTTTCATGCGGATCGTACAAAGGCGGGAGGCACGATGTGAAGAAGCTGCTCGTCTTGTTGTTTTCAGTCACGCTGGCATTTGCGGCCACGATCGAGTCTCCTCGCAACATTACGCTAGAGACTCCTTCCGCACGAGTACCGCTGCCTTCGGTTATTCCTATCGTGATTGATGCTCAGAATATAGGCGAACGAACCGAATGGAACACGCTCGACGAGACGCCTTGCAATCACAACTATGGTTTTGATTTGGAAGGCGGCAATTCACGGTATCACGGACTTTCATCGGGCTGGGCGATACACTGCTGGTTAAGAGGCACCTGCGGTACGTGCGCCCCTGATGAACCGATTCGCATTGATAGTATTCGAGTTCGCTTCCAGCGCCCGGATGGCAGCACGGGGGACACGCTGGATTTAACGATAGAATTTCGCTGCCCAGCCGATGGAATTAACCCATGTACGAGGCTCGGTTTTCTGCGCGATTTCCGCACCGCCTCGGTTGTCTTTCCGCCCGATTCCACGGATTCGCTGGATCAGATACTCCTCGCTGACATTGTTTTCGAAGGCGCCTTGACTGATTCAATTGGTACCTTTGTTGGTATCGTTAGTCAAGGAACGCGCCAAGGAAGCTGGGTGACGCTTCTGGGCGATGATGTTGACGCTGAAATTCAACTCTGCGAAGTGTTCGTAATGGCCGATTCTCTGGAAGATTGGACTTCGGTGTGGGGCGACTATTCCGGCCCTCCGATAGACATTCACTATGCTTGCGATTTGGGTGATAGCGTGATTGTGCCGCCGTGCGCGGGAGTGTGCGATCTTACCAACTTCTACGGTTTGCAAGCCTACTTCGATCCGAACACCAATATCGTCTATCAGTGGTTCGATCCGGGCGAATTGCTCCTGCCGCTGCAGCCGCAGGGACTTGATTTCAAACTATATTTTGAAGCGCTCGGCGCGGCCAGCGATTCGGCTTATCTAAGGGCCTTATTCGCATGCGCCGGGTTTGGCGACGTGTGTTGTCCGCCCGCTGAACCGGTCTGCTCGATTCCCTTGAGCGTGCGCCGAGGGACGGCGTTCCAGACAGTATTGGATGTGCATGCGGATATTTCGTCAGTGAGCTGTTGTTTGAGCGAGCCGTTCTGGCTGGGCATCGTCGTTGATTCTGTAACCGGCGGTGCGACTTTACCGAGCTTTCTCTTTTCTGCGGCAAGTGTGGACCCCAATCCACCGTTGCCATGTGAGCAATGGACCGGGGCGGCCGGAGCGTTGTCTGCTGTGCGAACGGATGATGTCGGCTGGGCGGACGTGCGACTTACCGGTCTTTGCGCAAGCTGTGGCGGACAAAGCGCGCAGACATGCCAGGCTCAGCCGCAAATGCTGGACTGTGAGATGTCCGCGGATGTGCCGTGCGCCGAAGCGGGCGTGCGGCTGGAGAATCTGGTGATTGCGCCGGGATCAGGGTCAGCCCGCCGGTATTGTTGCAGTGACTTGAGCTTTCCCGGCGCAGAACTGATCTTCCGCATGCAGATTCCGAATCAAGGCAACGTGGCCATTCGCGCGACGACGGACACGTTGGATCATGTTGCACTCTTTCTGCTGGAAACATGCGACCCGCGGCAATGCGTGGCCTTTGGACGGGATTCCCTGTTTGCCAGCGACCTGACGAACGGAGAGTATTTTGTCGTCGTGGAGAGTTGGGACGGCCAGCCGCTGAGCTTTGATCTTGATTTCGTGTGTATCGCCGATTGCAATCACGAAACCTGCGACGCTGATCTGCGCGGCCCCGGAGGTCTGGGCAACCGTTATCTGGACGGCGAAGGCGACGGCGCGGGCAACGTATTCTATCAGAGTTATTATCCTGGAACGAGCAACACGCAGTATATTCTGCGGTACGACGCGCAAACATGCGACTCGCTGCCGCCGATTACCTGGCAGTCTCAGGAGAACTCGGCCTGCCGCATGCTGGCCTACGATCCACGTAACGGAGGCGAGTTCTGGTGCGGCACGACGACCGACTTTTTCACGGGTACAGGCCGCCTGTACAGGCTGTCGAGTGGTGGTGGCGTGATCCAATCGTGGACGGCTTTGCCTGGACTTACGATTTTGCGGTGGTCGGGCGCGGCCTTCGACCCGACGCATAATCACATGTGGGTGTTTGTGCGCGATTCATCCAACACCGGGCACTCGCGGGCCTTCGAGCTCAATTTGAGCAATCCGCTCCAACCTTCGGTCATTCAAGGACCACACGTGCTGCCGCAGCAAAGCCCGAATCAGTCCTTGTCGTGCGCCGGTGCGGACTATGCTCACCTCTCCAACCATCTGTTGGTCGTCCACCAAGGCTCACCGAATGACTTCGTTCAGTGTTACGAGGATCTGGATCCCGGCTATGATGGGCCGCAACCAGGGCCGGGCTTCGTGCCAGTCGCATGGTGCACGCCTGACAGCAACAGCTTGCAGGGCTATGGTGTGGCCGCGATTGAGGACACGGCGGGCGGGAAGATTGCCATGACCAACTTCACCGACGCTGACTGGCTGCACCCGGTCGCGCTGTATCCCCCGCCCTGTCGTTTGACTCCGGCACGCTGCGCGCCGCCGGATCATCTAACCGTCGCGATTATCACGGGCGGCACTCGACTGTCGTGGATGGCTACCTATCCCGGACTCTACGACATCTATAGTTGTGACGATCCGGAAAATGATGGCAATCCTGACGGTGGGCAGGATACGCAGTTCACTCTCGAAGCGAGCCTGCCACTCCCCGCCGGCGCCGCCGAATGGGACGACCTGCACGACCTGTCAGTTTATCGCATTTACAGCATTGTCCTGACCTGCTCGACTGCCGTGTCGCAGGCCGGGGCTCCATAGTTATTCACTTCATAAGATAATGGGAAAGGTACTCTATGGCGACTCGCATTGAGGAGTTGCTGGGCAGCGAAGCCCAATCACTCTTAACGTATTCCGTGGACGGTGTCAAGAAGGATAGTTTGCATCTACCGGGCCCGGATTTTCTGGATCGCGTTTGGACGCAATCTGATCGCCCGATGGCGGTCATCAACAGCCTGCAACGTATGTATAATACGGGCCGCCTGGCGGGAACCGGTTATGTGTCACTGTTCCCGGTGGATCAAGGTATTGAGCACAGCGCCGCCGCGTCGTTTGCGCCGAATCCGCTGTTCTTCGATCCCGAAGGCATCATCAGGCTCGCGGTTGAAGGCGGCTGCAACGGCGTGGCTTCGACCCTCGGCGTCTTGGGGATCATGAGCCGCAAGTACGCGCACAAAATTCCTTTCATCGTCAAGCTCAATCACAACGAATTCCTGAGCTACCCGAACAAATTCGACCAGATCGAATTCGCCACGGTACAGCAAGCGTATGACCTGGGCGCGGCGGGTGTCGGAGCGACGATCTACTTCGGGTCGGACGAGAGTGGCCGCCAGATTCAGGAAGTACGCAAGATGTTTGAAGCGGCACACAAGCTCGGACTGTTCACCGTCCTGTGGTGCTACACGCGCAACCCGGCGTTCAAAAAGGAAGTAGACTATCACCTTTCCGCGGACTTAACCGGGCAGGCCAATCACCTCGGCGTAACGATTGAAGCGGACATCATCAAGCAGAAGATGCCGGAAAATAACGGCGGCTACAACGCCGTCAACTTCGGCAAGACGCATAAGCGTGTGTACGGCGAGTTGGTCAAGGAGCATCCGATTGATTGGACGCGCTGGCAGGTTGTGAATTGCTACATGGGCCGCTGCGGCTTGATCAACTCAGGCGGCGCCGCCGGGAATAACGACCTCGCCGACGCGGTAAAGACTGCCGTGATTAACAAGCGGGCCGGAGGCATGGGTTTGATTAGCGGCCGCAAGGCATTCCAGAAACCGTTTAAGGATGGCGTTGAACTTCTCAACGCAATTCAGGATGTTTATCTGGACCAGAGCATCACGGTGGCCTGAGCCGATGACGAGCATTGACTCCGAACTCCTCGCGATCCTCGTGTGTCCGCTGTCAAAGTCAACTTTGATTGAGCATGGTGACGCTTTGGTCTCGACCGACCGTGCGACGCGCCGTGCATACTCCTTTGTCGAAGGCATTCCTGATCTGCTGATTGAGCACGCGCGTGAACTGCCGCAAGACGAGTGGGAAGTGATCATGCGCGCAGCGGGAAAATTGCCTTAAGCGATGACCTTTGACGGCAAAGAAAAAGCGGCGGCTCCAGTGGAGCCGCCGCTTCTATTTATCGTTGCTATTCCGATCAGCCCGTCACGCCCGCAGTGGTAGGCTTGATACGCACTCCGTCCTGCGGATTGTCCACGAACGCGGGAATCTTCTCGCGAATTAGAGCCAGCATACCATCGTCGGACGGATCCGTTGTCTCCATATTGATGCGTTTGGCTTCCACTTTGGTCACCACAGCATCCTTCCCGAAAACGAAATCCAACCGGCCAAGCGTGCGGCCGTCGCGCTGGGCGCGGACGACGCGCGTTTCACCAATCAACCACGGTGCGTCTTCGTTGGCGCGGAAGCTGCGTCCACCAATAACCGCGTTCACGAAAGGAAACTCCTTGGCGATAATACTGTCCGTTTGATCCCCGCAGGTGGACAGCACAAGAATCAGGTCGGCTTTGTCATGCAAGTCCGGCAGGACACGACGAGCCGTCGTCAGCGGGTCATCCACGGTCACGCCTGCAGGGAGCTTGGTCGAGTCAATTCGCATGGTCTCCTTTGATCCACACAAGCCGACATAAGCAACGCGGGCGCCCTTGACGTTCTCAATCGTGTACTCATCCGCTACCAGGCTGCCGCTCGAGCGGACATTGGAGGAAACAAACTTGAAATCTGCCGTCTTGCGCGCTGCGGTGAACGCGTCCATGCCCAGAGCCAATTCACGTTCGCTGATGTTGACGACGTTTGTGCCCATGTGATTATGCGCCGCTACCGACAATTCGCCATGAGTGTTGTCCACTTCGGGCGTCCCGGTCAGGAAATTCCCGGCGTCGCAATAGACGACTGATGCATCCGCCGTGCGGGCTTCGCGGACTTTGGCGGCTCGCTTAGTAATGCCGCCGCCGTTCTTCTTGCAGCCACAGCCCTCAATCTTGCCCCGCGTTTCCGATGAATACAGGACGGTGACAATCGTTCCCTCGGCGACTTTGGCCCCGCAGCCGCTGGACAGCACCGCGCCTAACACCAAAAATAATACCAAAGCCAGGTTCATTCCATCTCCTGCAAATTTGAACAAAAGTATCACCCTCGTACTATCCTGAAACGCATCGTTCCGGGTGATTGTTCCGGTTCGGTTAGAACGTCTGAATCAGGGCCATGCCGCGATGGACGACGCCGCGCGCACGCCCGGTCAGTTCCCACCCGCCATAGGGAGTATTGTGGGACAATGACTTAAACTCGTCAGGTTTGACGGTCCAGCGGTGCGCGGGGTCAATGATCGTCAAGTTGGCCGGCTCACCGACCGCGACGCGGGGCTGCGGCTGCGAAAGAATTTCGCGCGGCGAGTAAACGGCGCGGTCCAAAAGCGTTGGCAGGCTCATGCCCTTCGACAGGAAATGCGTGAGGGCCAGGCTGAGCGACGTTTCAAGGCCAACAATCCCGAACGGTGCGACGTCAAACTCCTGCGTCTTGTCTTCCCATGAGTGCGGGGCGTGGTCGGTGCAATAGACTTCTAAGGTGCCGTCTAGGAACGCGTCCCAGCAGGCCTGCCGATCGGCTTCGCCGCGCAACGGCGGGTTCATCTTGAAGTTCGTATCAAATGTCTTGCACGCTTCATCGGTCAGCAACAAGTGGTGCGGACAGACTTCACCGGTGATCTTGATGCCCTTGCGCTTAGCCTCGCGAATCAGCTCGACCGATTCACGCGCCGATACATGGCAGATGTGAATTGCGCCACCCGTGAACTCGGAAATCAACACGCAGCGCGCCACGTCAATCGCTTCGGCGATCGTCGGCATGCCGCTGATTCCCAGGCGCGTGGACCACTCGCTCTCGTTCATTGAGCCGCCTTCGGCAAGATAGGTGTCTTCGGCATGCTCGAAGATGCGTGCGCCAAGCATGTTGGCGTACTGCACGGCGTTGGCGAGCACGGCGCTGCTCTTGACGGGCGATCCGTCGTCGCTGAAGGCCCGCACGCCAGCTTCGACGATTTCGGTCATGTCCACGAGCTCCTTGCCCGCCCGGCCGCGCGTGACGGCGGCAATGATGTGCACGTCCACGGGAAAGGGACGGGCTTGGTCGCGGACCCAATTCACTGATGCAGCGTTGTCAAGCGGCGGATTCGTATTCGGCATGCAGGCGATTCCGGTAAAACCGCCGTTCATGGCGGCCATACACCCGGTGGCGATCGTCTCTGCGACTTCTTTGCCCGGTTCACGGAGATGCACATGCAGATCGAACCAGCCCGGCGTGATCCAATGACCGCGCAGGTCAATGATCTCGGCCCCGGTTGGCGCATCGTTCGTGGTCGGCTGCAGCACGCCGTCGCGAATATGCAGGTTCATTACTTGATCCGTACCGTGGCGCGGATCAACGACTCGCGCGCCCTGCAAGAAGATGTTCTCGGCCCGCGCGGGCTTATCAAAACGTGAGTATTTGCTGGTCATGGTTATTCTCGCGACTAAGCTGAAGGTTCGGCGCGACCGCCGGCCAATAGATACAACACGGCCATGCGCACGGCCACGCCGTTGGTCACCTGCTGAAGAATGACGGAATGCTCGCTGTCGGCCACATCGGACGTGATTTCGACGCCGCGATTCATCGGTCCCGGATGGAGAATCGTCAGCGGAGCACTGGCCTGTTCCAACCGCGCACGCGTTACACCGAAGTATTTGTGATACTCGCGCAGCGACGGGAAGAGTCCGGCTGTCTGGCGTTCCAACTGAATGCGCAGGATATTCAATGCGTCCGCGCGCCGAATCGCGTCGTCAAGGCTATGCGTAATCTCGACGCCCATGCTCTCGATTCCGCGCGGGATCAGCGTGGACGGACCGCAGACGATCACCTCGGCGCCCATTTTTTTCAGGCCGATGATGTTGGACATGGCCACACGCGAATGCAAAATATCGCCGACCAGCGCGACGCGCAGCCCCTTGAGCGATCCGTATTTGTCGCGCAGTGTCAGCATGTCAAGCAGACCCTGCGTCGGATGCTCGTGGCGGCCGTCGCCCGCATTAATGATGATGGACTCAAGATGGCGCGCGAGGAAGTGCGGACTGCCGGGCGACTTGTGGCGCATGACCACCACATCAACTTTCATGGCCTCAATATTCAGCGCCGTGTCCAGCATCGTCTCGCCTTTGGACAACGCGCTGCCGGAAGCCGAGAAATTCAACGTGTCCGCCGAGAGCCGCTTCTCGGCCAATTCAAAACTCGTGCGCGTGCGTGTTGAGTTTTCCAAGAAGAGATTCACCACGGTCACACCGCGTAAGGTGGGAACTTTCTTGACCGGACGATTGAGAATGTCGCGCATTTGCAGCGACGTGTCGAGGATCGTCTGAATCTCAGCCGCGCTGTAGTCGGCCAGGCCGAGCATGTGTTTTTGCGATAGCAAACTCACTTTTCCACCTCCACCAGGTAGATCGCGTCTTCCTGATCCACTTCCGTCATGTGCACCTGGACTTCTTCATTGATACTGGTCGGCACGTTCTTGCCGATAAAGTCAGGCTTAATCGGCAGCTCACGATGGCCGCGATCCACCATGACGGCGAGCTGCACCCGTTTGGGCCGGCCATGGTCCATAATCGCTTCAAGCGCCGCCCGGACGGTGCGGCCCGTGTAGAGCACGTCGTCTACCAGCACGACGTTGATATCGTACAGGTCGAATCCGATTTCCGTTTGCTGAACATGCGGTTGGCGCAGCGCGGTGCGGTAGTCGTCGCGATAGAGCGTCGCGTCAAGCACACCGACCGGAACATCGCGGTTCTCGATCTCGCGGATTTTGGCGGCGACACGTCGGGCAATATAGACGCCGCGCGTCTGCATGCCGACTAAACCGAGCTGTTCCGTGCCGCGATTCCGCTCGATGATTTCATGCGCGATACGCGTGATCGTGCGCGAAAATCCGGCCGCATCCACCAGCTTGGCCTTGATTTTAGTTTGCATAATTGAGACTATGTTGAAAAAGAGAAATCCATCGGGCGGCCGATGGATTCCTATTCGGGAAACCTTATCGGCCTCGCAGTGCCAGATTAAAGGTAAGAAACGTGGCGAGTAGAGTCGCGGATCAGAACATGCCGAGCCGCATGCGCGCCTCGTCGCTCATCATATCCACGCTCCACGGCGGATCCCAGACGATCTCGACATTCACTTCGTTCACGCCGTCGAGGCGCAGAATTGCTTCGCGGCACATGTCGAGAATTGTTCCAGCCAAGGGACAGCCCATTGAAGTCAAGGTCACCTTGGTGTCCACGCGGCCACCCTCGATCTCGACGCCGTAGACCAGTCCGAGATCGGTGATCGGCAGGTGCAGCTCCGGGTCGTAGACCGCGGCCAATGCATTGTAAACTTGTTCTTCGGTGGGCATCTTAGCTATATCTTTTTGCGAATGGGCGGGAACAACGCCGCAGCCGCGAGCGTCTTCAAGACCGTACCCGGAATAAACGGCACGAAGCCCAGCGCGAGGGCCTGTCCGGCCGGAACGAAGCGGCTGAGCCACAGGATGCCCGGAATGAAGATGATCAAGTGACCGAGGGTCATGGCGATTAGCATGCGGCCATACGAACGATCATAACCCAATTCCGCCAACTTGCCGCAGACGAGGGCGCAGAGCACGAAGCCGAACAGGTAGCCGCCGGTGGGGCCCAGTAAGTAGAGTGCGCCGCCCACTCCGCCGGCGAAGAACGGCAGGCCCGCTGCGCCTTCGAGAATGTACGTCAGGACGGCCAGCGCACCATTGCGCGAGCCCAAGGCCATGGCCACGGCCAAGACGGCAAACGTCTGCCCGGTCACCGGGACTGGGCTATAGGGAATCGGAATCGATATCTGGGCGAAAAGTGCAATGAACAGGCTGCCGAAAACGACTTGCAGAGTCGTGTGGACGGCAGGGGACAGCGCGGGAATACGTGCGCGGAGCGATTGTGCTAACGGTAGATACATACAAATTGTCCAACAAATATGAAAGGGAGAAACAGCAGATCAAAGGTCGGAAGCGAATTTAGCGGGAGGTTCAGTGCAGACCCTGCCGCCGCGAAAGCAGGCGGCTGTCCCGCTCAATCGTGTTATGAATTACAGGCCGACGCGTTGCGCGACCGCTTGGGCCATCGCGCGAAAAACAGAGTTCAGCACGGGGTTCGTTTCGATTGCCAGCATCGGGTCGCCCGCGTCAGCCGCGATGACCAATTGCGGCACGAGCGGCAAACGACCGAGCAGAGCGCACCCCAGCCGTTCCGCTTCGCGTTCCGCGCCGCCAACTCCAAAGATGTGCGATTCACCGCCGCAATGCGGGCACGTGAAGCTGGCCATATTCTCTACGATGCCGAGGATCGGCACATTGAGCTTCTGAAACATCGCTACACCCTTGCGTGCGTCAATCAACGCCAAGTCCTGCGGAGTCGAGACGATGACTGCGCCGTCCAATTGTATGCGTTGACTGAGAGTCATCTGCGCGTCACCCGTTCCGGGCGGCAGGTCTACGATGAGAATATCCAATGCGCCCCAAGCCACGTCGCGCAGAAACTGCTCGGCGGCCTGATGCACCATGGGGCCGCGCCAGATCATCGGCGTCTCGGGTTCAACGAGAAATCCCATGGACATGAGTTTCATGCCGTTGCGTTCAAGCGGCAGAATCATGTTATCAATCACGCGCGGGCGGTCGTGGATGCCAAACAGCGTCGGGACAGAGGGACCATAGATATCGAAATCGGCCAGTCCCACCGTGAAGCCGAGATCCTGAAGCATCAGCGCCAAACCTGCCGCAACGGTGCTCTTCCCTACCCCGCCTTTGCCCGATGCCACAGCGATCTTGACGCGCACGTCCGGCAGAATAGGACCAGTCGGCGCAGGCCGCGAATGAGGCTGCTGCGGCGCCGAGGCGGGCTGCGTCCACTTCATGTGCACCTGAACCTCAGAAACACCGGGCAGGTCGCGGACCGCGCTGGCTACAGCTTCCTCAATCTTACCCGGAGTGTCTTCGTCGCGCGCGGCCACGGTAATGTGCACCTGCACCGTGCCGTCCTGGACTTGTATGTCCTTGACAATACCAAAGGACACGATGTCCCGGGTCAGGCCGGGAAATTTGATCGTCTTGAGCGCGTCGCGAATCTGGTCTGGGGTCAGCATAGAGAAGTTTGTGCGTGGGTAATCCAAGAAGCTACGAAATCCCCAGCCAACCTGCAAGATGCACCGTAACTAACTATTTTACTTGTGATAAGGAAGCCCTTTCCAGAGGCTTAGAGCCCGATAGAGCTGCTCGTACAAAAGAACACGCGCCAACTCATGCGGAAAGGTCATCGGCGAAAAACTCAGGCGAAGCGCCGCATTATCTAACAAACTTGGAGCCAACCCCCACGCTCCGCCGATTATGAAGCTCAAGCGATGGGTGCTGGCAAGCATTTCGTCCTGTAAGAATTGCGAGAGGGCTTCGGACGACAGTTGCTTACCTTTGATGTCCAGCGCAACGAGCTTGGAACCTGCGGGCACCTGCTTCAGCAGGGCATCGGCCTCGCTGATCAAGGCACCCTTGCCCGTACCGTTACCACCTTCACTGGTTGCGCTGGGTACTTCGAACTCATCGAAGGGTAAAAAGTGACGGATGCGGCCAGCGTATTCATCGCAGGCGGCCTTGAAGTAGGCTTCACGCAATTTGCCAACGGTAACGACTTGCAGTTTCACTATTTGAGAAGAAGCAGTTTCTGAGTTCTCGACGATGCACCGCTGCGCGCGCGCAGAAGATACATGCCCGCGGCTAACGATGCGGGAGCTTCAAATTGGATGTCGTGGGTTCCCGGATCGAGTTCCCCCGAAAAGACTTGGGCGATCTGCCGACCTGTTAGATCAAACAGACTCAACGTA
The DNA here is from genome assembly GCA_016702305.1 of bacterium. Lineage (NCBI taxonomy): Bacteria > bacterium. The sequence continues at coordinate 760,461 of JADJEH010000002.1, read as the reverse complement.
ACCGTGTTGTGTTGGGACAATTCCAACGGGATGGTTACGCTCGGGTTGAAGGGATTCGGATAGGCCGCGCCGATTGAGAAAGAAAGCGGCGTGGCCGGATCGTTCATGACCGGAAGTGCAGAGGCTTCCACAAGCTCCGCTTGAAAATCGGCGAGCTCAACGGAATGCAAATCCGGCAAGTCGAAGACGAATTCACTCACGTCTTGAGGTGCGATCGGCATGCTGGTGTGAAAGGGACCAGAATCCGTAGTGATCACAACGCTCAAAGAGGTTCGGAAGCGCTCTGGCCATGGCTGAACTTGCCGTGCAGTGGCCGTGATTTGGTGCGGTCCGGTCTCGGTAAACGCCACTTCAATCACCGGGTGGCCAACACCATAAACCCATTGATCGAAGAACCACCGCAGATCATCTTCGGGATAGTGCATGCTGACGATCCTGTAAAAGTCCTCCGTGCTGACCGTGCCGCCCGCAAACGAGTCCACATAGGCCTGCATCATCGGGAAGAACGTGGAATCTGATGGCAGTCCGAAATAGCCCCGCAGCATGTGCAGAACCCACGCACCCTTATAGTACTGGTTCACGCCGAAGAGCCGGTCCGGCGGCGGATCGTAGACCGGATAGAGCGGCGGATGATTGCGTGCCTCGTCCACGATAATACCGCGCAATTCGTCAAGCGAGCGCTGCAGCTCGTTCTCGCCGCCGAGATGCTCAACCCACAAAAGATTGCCGTATGTCGCAAACCCTTCATTCAGCCACATATTGCGAAAGTCCACCGGACTCAGATGATCGCCAAACCACATGTGAGCGAGTTCGTGGGCGACGATACCTTCGAACGTGCGCAGGCTGTCTACCAGATTGAAACCGTAGGTTGTGAAGGTCTGATGCTCCATGGCGCCCCAGCCGCCGAAGATATCAGTCGCCGCCATGCCGTATTGCGCAAACGGGTATGGACCAAATCGCTCGACGAAGGCAGCCGTCATTTGCGGCGTGCGTTCCCAGTCGTAGGCAGCCGGCAGCGAATCCCACGGCCAAACGTAGTAGCGGTAGAACACATTGTCCTGCGTGAATTCTGTCTTGGCAAACAGTCCCGCCGCGATGGAGACAAGATAGGGTGAGATCGGGCGATCATGTTCGTAGGTCTGGCGCTTGCGACCTGCCTCGGGATAATCGGTGCTGACGAGCGCTCCGTTGGCGGCCAGCGACCAATGCTCCGGCATATTCACACGCGTTTGCAGAGTACTGAATTTATCACTCGGCTGGTCCCAGCACGGGTACCAGCGCCGCGCTCCATATGGCTCGCTGAAGGTATAGGCCTGCTCCCAGCCCGTCTGGTAGCCAACGTCGTTCCAGTCAGGGTTAGGCTCGGCGGAAAAGGCGATACGAACAGCCACCGTCTCCGCGAGCGCGACGGTGCGCTGCACATGGAGCGTATCCGAAAATGTGCACAAACGAGACGGCAAGGTTGTTCACCCACACATCCGTCACGGCGAGGCCCTCGGCGTTAAACGGGATCGTGGGCAACGATTCGCGCGCGACCAGCGTGATGGTCGCATAACCCACCAGCGGCACATCGGCGTGCTCAACGCGCAGGTCCAACTCCAGGTGCAGTTGATCGTACGTGTGCAGACTCTCAGCGTCCAGCGCGGCGAACTGCTGGCGGCCGGCGCCTTGCGTGCTATGACCGCACAACTCGTGAAGTGGCCGGTCTGGTGGCAAACCGAACTGTGCTATAGCCAGCGCGGGGAAGCAAAGGACAAGTAACCAAATCATGGGGCCTCCTCCGGAATATGTTAGACGAACAGTGTTAGGTTGTTGCGACTTGCAGAATGAACTGTTATCATATCATTTAGCCTATTCATATCGTGGCTAAATTGATAAGACTTTGTAATTTAATTGCTTACATCGCGGCAATGAGTGCGCTGACGGTGTTTTCGCCACAGGTGTCTGCGGATTCCGCTGACAGTCTCCTCGCCGCGCCCGACAGCTTGGCTGCTTTGCTCAATACGCTTGACAGTCAATATGGGATTCTTGAGGCAGAACGGCAACCCCTGACCGCCTTGCTGGCCCGGACGGCGTTGGCCGAAACCCGTGAGCGGCGCTGGCTGGAGCATTGGGGTACCGCAGGAGACTTAGACTTGGCCCGCGCCGAACAGCGCTACCGGGCCTTGCACCGGTTGCGGTTGTCAGCCGAAGCGGCCCTGGCCCGCTCCAGTACCGACTTGGTGACCATCGAGACATTAGTCATCGCGGCAATTTCAGCGGCTCCTGAGCCCGCCGTTGCGCCGGCGTTGACCCGTCGAAATCCAGAGAGCTTTGCAGCGGATACCCGTTCCATTCCGAGCGCACCCGCCTCAGGGTCGTTCTTGATGCTGAAGGGGTTGCTGCCTTGGCCTGCGCAAGGTTCCGTGTCCAGGTCGTTTGGGACACGGCGCAACATGGTGTTCAATACCGAAACAGAGAACCCGGGGATTGATCTCGTGAACAAGTCAGCGCAGCCAGTGCACGCCGTCGCGGACGGAGTGGTGGCGACGATTAGCTGGCTCCGGGGCTACGGCACCGTATGCATCGTGCAGCATTCCGGAGATCATCACACGGTCTATGCGCGTTTGAGTGATGTTAGGGTCGTCGAGGGCCAAGCGGTCCGGCCCGGTGACCTGTTGGGGCGCTCTGAGTTTGACAGTGTCCGTTCCGAATATACGATGCATTTTGAAGTTTGGTCCGGAAAAGAAAAGCAGGATCCGCTCGGATGGCTCGCGCCCGCAAAGAACTGAAGACCGTGATCTGGCTGGGGCACGCCGATGCCCGACAGCGGCTGGCCGCGTCCGTGCGCCAACGACGGTCAGCTCACGCGTATCTTATCAGCGGGCCGGAGGGGATCGGCAAGAGTGCTGTAGCCCTCGAATTCGCGCGGTTGTTACTGTGTGATCAGCCGGGCGACCGGTATTGCGACCAGTGCGCGCAGTGCATAGCTTTGCGCACGCTGCACCATCCCGACCTGCATATCGTGGCGCCGTCAGGCGCGCCGAAGGATTCGGACACTCCGGCCAGTGAAACGTATCCCAAAGAGCTCAATCTACTGCGTGAAAGGTTGGCACGTGATCCGTATGCTCCGGCGGATCTTGCGGAGTTGACGGCAGCCGACAGCAAAGCCGCACGAAGAAAGCTCGCCACGGGATCCAAGATTCGCGTGGCCGATGCGCGCGAGTTGCTGCACATGGCTTACCGCAAACCGTATCAGGCGCGGCAATCGGTGTTCGTGCTGCTGAATGCAGACAAGATGCTGCGGGAGGCGCAGAACGCGCTGCTCAAGGTTATCGAAGAACCGCCGACCAGTGCGACGATTATCTTGACGGCATCACAACTCGAAACGGTTCTGCCGACTGTGCGTTCGCGCTGCCAGTCGGTGAAATTGTCCGCCTACTCAACCGTAGAACTGCGGAGTGCGCTGATGGACTCCGGAGTTGAGGCTCGTGCCGCCGAGCTGGCCGCCGCTTTGGCCGGCGGAAGCGTGCGGCGGGCGCTGGCGTTCGCGGAAATGGAAGCGGCCGTGCTGGAACAGGCGGCGGTGGAGTTTCTGGCGGCGGCGGCAATGCTCGCGCCGGACAAGGTCAACGAAAAAGTGACTAAGCTGCTGGAAGACACCGCGTTTCTTGACGAGGCTTTCTTTGAACTGATGGCCTTGTTCTTGTCGGACGCGGCGGCGAAGGCGACCAATGTTGTATCCGCTGAATTGAACTTCCCGTCGCAGCGCGAACGGATCGCCAAGTTGACGGCCGCCTATCCACAGGCAAATTTTGTTCAAGCCATGGCCGCCGTGGATCGCGCCGCCGGATCACGTTCGGCCGGCTACACTCCCGCGCTGGTGCTGACTGCGCTGGCGATCGAATTGCACCGCGCGCTCGGACAGCGGGCGCGCGCCTAATTCCCCTATATGAACGAACTACTCGAATTAGAATTTAAAGGTCGCCGCACTGAGTATGCTGCGAATCCTTTGCAATATCCGTTTCAACGCGGCGACTTGGCCGTGGTCTCAACAGACCGCGGACAGGATTTAGGCAAGGTCGCTTTCGTCGGACTTCGGACCGGGGACCCGCCTGGCGAGAAACCCGGACTTGTCGTCGTGCGCAAGGCCAAGACAGCTGACGTTGACAAGCTGCGAGCGAACCGCGAGCGTGAAGCCGAAGCCAAGCGGGTCGCGCGAGTTGAGATACTGCGGCACAATCTCGATATGAAACTCGTGGACGTTGAGTTGCAGTGGGACGGCCGCAAGATGACGTTCTTTTTCACCGCGGAGGGCCGTGTGGACTTCCGCGATCTCGTGCGCGATTTGGCAACACGGTTTCGGACGCGAATAGACTTGCGGCAGATCGGAGCACGTGATGAGACGAAGAAAATCTCCGGCTACGGCGTGTGCGGGCGCGCGCTGTGCTGCGCGACGTTTTTGACCGAGTTCAAGCCGATTACCACGCAGATGCCGCGCGATCAGTTTCTGCCGCTGAATCCGTCCAAGCTGTCCGGCGTGTGCGGACGACTGAAATGCTGCTTGCGCTATGAGTTGGATATCTACCGGGATTTCCAGCGCGAGTGTCCTAAAGTCGGACATCCGATCAAGGACGAAGATAAGGGCATGGGTGAAGTGGACAAGCTTGACGTCGTGCGCGAGCAGATTCAGGTGCGTTACGGCAACGGAACCCTCGACCGCTATACCAAGGAGCAGTTTGTCGAACTGACCAATTGGCGGCCGCAGATGCCGAAGAACGAATGTATCTGCACGTGCGGGAAAAAAGGCGGCTCGCCCGAACTGCCGCAAGCCCAGTCAGCGACGGCGACCCCTGCGCCGACTTCCGACGGACTGCGGGGCAATCGAATTACACTGCGAGCAGAGGGCGGTTTCCGGGTGGACTTTGAGGACGACGATGAACAGTCGCTTGACGTCTCCACCGATGTTTCGGTCACTATGGATTCACCGTCCAAGCGCAAACGCAAGAAGAAGAAAAAACGGCCCGCCGATGGCGCGCCAACTGGCGAGGCGGCGGCACAGTCAGGCCCGCCGGCGCAGGAGCGTCCACCCCGCCCGCCGCAAGCACAACAACAGCAGGCGCGTCCGCCACAGCAGCCGCAAGCTCGTCCGCCCCAGCCGCAGCAACCCCCTCGTCAACCGCGTCCACAGAGTGAGCCTACGCAGCAGGCCGCGCCAGCACCCGGCACAGAAGGGCAACCGGCACGTAAGAAACGGCGGCGCGGAGGCCGTCGCAGGCACGCCGGTGAAGGCGGAGCGGCAAGCAGTGAAAGCGGCGGCGGCAGTGACGCGGGCGACGACGAATAAACGACACTATGAAGCACTACTACGTTACGACGCCGATCTACTACGTCAACTCAGACCCGCACATCGGCACAGCTTATACCACGATTCTGGCGGACACGGCGGCGCGGTTTCGGCGTCTGCTCGGTGAAGACGCATATTTTCTGACCGGGACGGACGAGCACGGTGATAAGATCGCCAAAGCTGCCGCGGCGAAGAATCTGACGCCGCAGGCCTTTGTGGATGAAATCAGCGGCCGATTCCGCATCTTGTGGCCGCAGCTTTATGTGATGCCCGATCGGTTCATCCGCACGACCGACCCGGATCACCGCGCCGTGGTCGAGAGTATTTTGCAGAAGCTCCACGATCAAGGTGACACCTATTTCGGCGAGTATGAAGGGCTCTATTGCACGGGCTGCGAGCGCTTCCGCACGGAAAAAGAGCTCGTGGACGGCAAGTGTCCGGATCATGGTACGATTCCGGATAAAGTGAAAGAGTCGAACTACTTCTTTCGCATGAGCAAGTACCAGGACTGGTGGCGCGACTATATCGAGCAGCATCCTGACGTCGTGCGGCCTGAACGCTATCGGAACGAAGTTCTGGGATACTTGCGTGAACCGCTCGAAGACCTATGCATTTCGCGACCGAAAGAACGATTGAGCTGGGGAATCGAACTGCCGTTCGACCGGAACTATGTTACGTATGTTTGGTTTGACGCTCTGCTCAATTATCTGAGTGGCATTGATTACGGCCGGGAGGAATCGTGGCATGCGCGGTGGGAAGCCTGCGAGCATTTGATTGGAAAGGACATTGTTAAGCCGCACGGCATCTACTGGCCGATCATGCTGCATGCCGCCGGTTTGCCCGTGTTCAAGCATCTGACCGTACATGGCTACTGGAATTTCCGCGACGCGAAAATCTCGAAATCGTCCGGCAAGCCGATTGCCGTCGAGCCGCTGATCAAAGTGTTCGGGGTTGACGCGGTGCGCTACTTCCTCTTGCGTGAAATGGTAGTAGGACTCGACGCCTCTTTTTCAGTCGAAGCGATGCTGAAACGCGTGAATAGCGACTTGGCGAATGACTTCGGGAATCTCTTTTCACGAGTTGCCAAACTGATCGGCGATCATTTTGACGGCGCGATTCCGGCCGCGACCACACCCGACGCCGAGCTGAAGGACATGGCGCAGTCCCTCTGCGCCAACGCACCAGCTTGGGCGGCGGACATGAAGTGGCACACGTTGATCGAAGAAACGCTGCAGCTTGTGCGCGCGACGAATCGCTATTTCGAGAACTCAGCACCGTGGTCGCTGGTCAAGACAGATCGAGATCAGGCGGCGACAGTCCTCACGAATTGCATCGAGGCGCTGCGCATTGCCGCCGTGCTCCTCTATCCCGTGATGCCCGGAAAGGCCGTGGATCTGCTCTCGCGCATCGGCGAACCGGTGCGCATGTTGAAGTTGGAAGAACATGCCCGGTGGGGGCAGGTTCGGGTCGGTGCGCGCATGCGCAAAGGCGACGCGCTGTTTCCCCGCTTGGATGAAAAGGAGGTGCGAGTGGCACTGGCTGAGTATGTACATGGCGAAGCACCGTCGGTACCGGCTGCGGCGGCGACCGCAGCTCCGGCGCCTGACGATTCGCTCATTACCATAGACGACTTTCGCAAGATTGACCTGCGCACGGCGGAAGTCGTCGCAGCGGAACGGATTGCCGGATCAGACAAGCTGCTGAAACTGCAAGTGCGCATTGGTGATCAGGCTCGTCAGATTGTTGCGGGAATCGCCGAGTTCTACACGCCGGAAGAAATGGTCGGCAAGCAAATCGTTGTCGTCGCGAATCTGAAACCGGCAAAGCTGCGCGGCGAAGTGTCTGAAGGCATGTTGCTCGCGGTCAAATGGGGGAAAGACCTCGCCATTCTGCCAACTCCCTCTGATGCGCCGTCGGGTTCGCCGATTAGCTGAACCATGGACGACGCGGATTTGACCAAGGCCTTGGAGGATTTGTTTGCACCGATAGAAGTGAGCGAATTGGACCGCCTGCGGTGCGCGGAATATCTGCGGCGCGCGCGATGGGAAGGGATTGCGACCCTAAGCAGTGCCGACGCGATTCGCCATCATCTGTCTATCAGTCGAGCTCCAGCACATAAGCTCGCGGCGGCGTTGGCATTGCAACGCCTGTCTACCGCGCACGCGATGCCGCAGGCGCTGACGATTGACCACGTGGCGAGTAAAGTGCGGACGTCGCCGTTCGAGCAGTTGTATGGACTGTATTGGACCGATGAACAACAGCTTTTGCATTCGGAGTTGTTAGTGTCTGGCACGGTGTCATCGCTTGACGTCTTACCATATGCCGCGTTGCGTCCCGCTTTTCTTCTGGGCGCCCGCGTCTACTCACTCTTACACAATCATCCTTCGGGACAAACGAATCCCTCCGCCTTTGACTTGGCGACCGGCGACCGGCTCAAGCGGATATCACGCGAGGTCGGGATTGAATTGGCGTCGTTGCACATCGTGACGAGCTCGACTCTATTACACGTTCCATTGTAAGGCAGTTTGCAGCAAAACTAAAGCGGCGCTTCCGAGGAGGCGCCGCTTTTTATTATTGTGTGCCTGCGGGCAATAGCAGTGCGAATTGGGCGCCGCCCCCCGGCGGTGTGGACGCGCGCAAATCACCGCCGTGCTGCAGCATGATCTCCCGGGACAGATATAGTCCCAAACCCAGGCCGCCGCCCTGCTCGCGGTAGGTCGCAAACGGCGCAAACAGCCGCGGCAGAATCTCCGGCGCAATGCCCTTACCGCTATCGCGGAACTCAACGGACACCGTCCCGCCTTCCAAACGCGACGAAATCGTAAGCCTGCCGCCATCCGGCATCGCTTGCAGGGCATTCGTGATCAGGTTGATGCAAACCTGCTCGATCTCCGCCGGGCGCATCGGAACGTGCGGTAGGTTCGTCGCGAATTCTCGCTGGATGTCCACTCCCGCGTTGCGAAACTGCGGTGCGTGTAAGGCGAGCGCGCGCTCAACCACGTCATGCACATTCGATTTCACCAGCGCCATCTGATCAGGCCGCTGCATATCCATGAGGCTGCGCGTCAATTGCCGAATACGGTCCACGGAATCCGCCACGACGCCAATGCTGGCTTGGGCGTGTTTGTCGGCCGCGAGGGACGCGCCGAGTCCGGACAGGTGCGAGGCAATCGCTTGCAGCGGGTTGTTAATCTCATGCGCAACACCGCTGGCATATCTTCCGGCGATGCCTAACCGTTCGGCGCGAGTGAGCTCAGCCAACAGCTCGCGTCGTTCGCTGATGTCCCGCAGAATCCCCTGTCCCGCGACAATCTCATGCGCCTGACGAATCCACTGATGCGACAGCATGAATGGACGACGATAACCACTCTTGGTAAAGAGCTCAAGCTCGTGGCGAATTCGATCATCGTCACGCGATTCGATTGACTGCACGAGCGCCGTGGTGGCCGCACTCTCCGCCGCCAGATCGCTGAGTACCTGCGGCAGCGGCAGACCCACGTAGTTTTCTCGCGCAAATCCGAGGATCGTGCTGAACGTCTCATTCAAATAGACTATTCGACCTTTGGCGTCGGTCAGGTAGACGATATCATCAGTCAGGCCGACTAGTCGCGTGAAGCGGTCCTGTGCCAATCGCTGTTCGACCTGCCGCTCTGAACCGCTGCGATCGTCGTGGAATGCGTGGTGCTGGCGATCGCTGCGCAGTTGTTGCAATTCGAGGATTACGGCGACGAAATTGAGGAGCAGAGCAATCGGTTCGCTCAAACCGGCTAAGTTCTCAACTTCCGCAGCGGGCTGATCGAGCGTCAGGAAACCCAGAACGGCGCCGTCTTTGCCTTCCAAAGGAAGGATGATGTGGCGGGTGGGCGCCGCTTCGTGAGCGGAGCCGACGCCAAAACCGCGGCCCCATCTCGTGACGGTCTGATCCGGTATCACAGGCATCAACGGCTGACCGAAGTAGTCAGCAAGTTCCAGCACCAAGCTCGGGTGGTTGAAGTACGCGCGCGCCGATTGAATGCGATTCTTGTCATCGGCCAGCACCAACACCGCCCGATTGAATCCGGTTCCACGCGCCACTTCCCGGCAACACGACTCAAGCAGAGCGCCAAGTGTTTCAGACGAGTGAAGTGAGGTTGTCGACGCGAACAGGCTGCGATATGACGAAGCTAATTTGTCGTCCGCGGACAGCGATGTTCGCCTCGATTCGGCGGCGCGATTGAGCAACAGATCTAACTGCCACAGCGGCTGCGTGTGCGGATTTACGACCGCAAACACAGAGTTCAGCGCGTCAAACTTCGGGCGCTCGGTATCGTTTCCAGTCAGACCGATCACCGGAATGTGCGGATACGTCGTGTGGTGCCACTGCGCGAATTCGTCGGTCAGCACGATGTCCAACGATACTAACCATACCTGTGCCTCGCCCGTCGCCGGATTGCGAATTGCAGCAGCGAGATTCGCCGCCGCGAGTGTGGTCCAACCGGACGTGAGCAAGCCCTCCGACACAGCTTGCCGCGTTTCGGAGTCAGGAGTTAGAATCAGCGTAGTGTTTCGGATCGTCGTCATTCGCGCATCAGGATCATGTTCACGCAATCCAATATAGCAAATGCCAAGCCTACCTGCACACGTTCTTAGAGAGGTTTGACGTCTAAAACAAAAGACCCGTCCATTTCGGACGGGTCTTGGCAGAGAACTGGAATCACTTGCTTTGCATTTGGAGCGGCGGGTCGCTATCTCTCAACATGAATCTCAACGCGAGGCATGTTGCGATTAACCCACGGCAACGGTGCGCTCAATCGTCACCATTGCGGCAATTTGCTCCACCAGCTTGTCAATACCTTGAGCAACTTCACTGATGCGAGCTTGATACATAAACGCCGGAGTGGACACGATGCGTCGTTCATGATCCACCACGCAATTCGTCACCTCGCACGGAATGTGTTGACTTCCGAAGTTATCCACAGCTTGCGATGCTCCTGATGGAGCGCCGACGGTCAATTGTGGATGAACATCGGTGCCCTTCAGCGCCCGCGCCAGAACAACCGGCGCGATGCAAATCACGCCTATTGGCAGCTTCGCCTGCGCGGCTTTGCGCATAAACGACTCGACCAGCGGATGGATTGAACAACCTTCACCTTTGACGGCGAAGTCACAGTAGTTCTTGGCCGCACCAAATCCACCCGGAAATATCACCGCGTCGAGTCGCTCCAACCACGATTCAGCCAGCGGTTCGATCTTTCCCCGGGCGATGCGAGCCGCTTCGGTCAATACGTTGCGCGTCTCGCCGGTGGCCTCGCCGGTCTTGTGGTTGACGACGTGCATCTGCAGCACGTCCGGAGCCAAACACTGATAGGTAATCCCGCGCCGGTCGAGCGCAAGCAATGTCAACGTCGCTTCGTAGATCTCCGCGCCATCTAAGTAGCCGCAGCCGGAGAGTACCACACCAATAGTAGGCATCGTCGTCTCCTTTGAGATTTCAGATTACAGCTTAATTGCCGCCAGCAGCGAACGCACTGCTTCGGCGGAATGATCGAACATCGCGCGCTCTTCGGCCGTCAGTTTCATTTCAAGAATGCGCTCGACGCCCTTCCGGCCAACGACCACGGGCACGCCCATGTAGATATCCTTGCATCCGTATTCGCCTTGCAGCCACACGGCGCACGGCAGAACGCGCTTCTGATCTATGATGATGGACTCCACCATCTCCGCCGCGGCAGCCGCTGGAGCGTAGTAGGCCGAACCGGTCTTCAGATACTTAACGATTTCGGCGCCGCCGTCGCGCGTACGCTGAACAATTGAGTCCACGCGCTCCTTCGACACAAGTTCGGTGAACGGCACGCCGCCGACCGTCGTCAAGCGTGGCAGCGGCACCATCGTGTCGCCGTGTCCGCCCATCACGCAAGCCGCGACATCCTTCACGGACACACCCAGTTCCATCGCGATAAACGCGCGGTAGCGAGCCGTGTCCAGAATACCCGCCATACCGAATACGCGGTGGTGCGGAAATCCCGTGAGCTTCAGCGCCGTGTAGCACATCGCATCCAGCGGGTTCGACACGATGATGATAATCGCATTCGGCGAAGCCTTGGCCGCGTCGCCGATCGCCGAGCGCATGATCTCGACATTAGCCGCCAGCAGATCGTCGCGGGACATGCCCGGCGTACGCGGCTTACCGGCGGTCATCACGATGATGTCCGAGTTGGCCGTATCCGCATAATTATTCGTGCCAGTCACGCGCGTGCTCGTTCCCCCGACCGGCGCGGCCTCGAACATGTCGAGCGCCTTGCCCTGCGGGATACCGTCAACGATGTCCAGCAGAACGACTTCGCGGCAAATATTCTTGTCGGACAGAATGTAGGCACAGGTGGCGCCGACGTTGCCACCGCCGATAACGGTTACTTTCATGGACTAAAGGGGGTTTGGAAAGAGGAGTAGGATAAATACAGAGTGCGGCTTCCCGAGGAAAGCCGCACTTGAAAAAAAAATCAGCGACGAGTGATGCGGGCGCGCCGTGCGGCAGGCTCTTACGCGGACTCGAGTACGATGCGCACAAACTTGCGGTTCGAACGACCGCCGTCCGCGAATTGCACCGTGCCGTCCGCCTTCGCGAACAACGTGTGATCGCGGCCCATGCCGACGTGTTCACCGGGATGAATGCGGGTGCCGCGCTGACGCACGATAATCTCGCCGGCGCGCACAAACTGGCCCGCGAAGCGCTTCACACCCAACATCTTGGGCTGGCTGTCGCGACCATTGCGGGTTGAACCTTGTCCTTTTTTATGAGCCATGAGGAGAGTTCCGGAGGTTAGTTCGCTTCGATCTTCTCGATATGCAGCATCGTGAACCACTGCTTGTGGCCCTTATGCTTGCGATATTCGGTGCGCTTCTTCTTGCGGAACACGATCACTTTCGGATCGCGGCCGTGCTCAACGACCTTGGCGTGCACTTTGGCCGCCACGTTCGGTTTGCCCACCTTGAGCTGCTTGCCATCATGCAGCAACAGAATGTCGTCGAGGACAATCATGTCCCCCGGCTGCACATCTGCGCGGTACTGCACCTTGACGGTCTCGTCCGGGCGGACCTTGACCTGGTGACCTTTGAGGTTACAAATTGCGTACATCTTGACCCGTAAAATTGTCAGACTGTGAATATAGGAATCCTGGACTTTAGAGTCAAGTCCCAGTTTTCTCAACAAATCGGGCCTCAAACTGATCTGTGACATCGCGCTTTTGCTTCCAACTGTAACCCTTGAATTCATCTATCTTTAGAGTCGTGTCCGGTTCCAGCTTGATGTACAGCAGTGAGTCCCACATAATTCGGCGGAGGTGTGAACGCATGCCCTGTGTGATATATTCGACAATGACCGGATGGGCTTTGATAGTGAGACCCATCTCTCCGGTCTGAGCCCGGAAGCGCCGAACCCACGACTGCAACCGCGTGACGACCGTCTCCTTCGACTCAATCAGCCCCGAGCCGTTACAGGTCGGGCAGGGTTCATTGAACGCGTGAACCAGGGATGACTTGGTCCGCTGGCGGGTCATCTCCAAGATTCCGAACTGGCTGATCGGGGCAATGTCCCACTTGGCGCGATCGGACGACAAGGCTTGATGCATCGCGTCAAACACCTTTTTACGATTCGACTCGCCATACATATCAATGAAGTCAATGATGATGATGCCGCCGAGGTCGCGGAGCCGAATCTGTCGGGCAATTTCCCGGCAGGCCTTGAGATTCACCCGCAGATTGTTCTCTTCCTGCTCCTCCTTGCCAACGAAGCGTCCTGAATTGACGTCAATCGTGACGACGGCCTCAGTCTGCTCGATGATTAGATAGCTGCCGCCGCCAAACCACACGCGCCGCGACAATCCCTTCTCGATCTCCTGCTCGATATTGAACAAGTCGAAAACGGGGCCCGGGCCCTCATGATACTGAATACGATCCAGCAGGGGCCGGGCAACGGCACGCACGTAAGCGCGGATTTCGCGATAGAGCCGCTTGTCGTCAATGACGACGCGATCCACGTCCGGACCGAATAGATCACGGATGATGCTCGACGTGAGCGGCGCTTCCTTGTGGACACGGCTGGGAGCCGGCGCCGTCTCAATCCGGCTTTCGATCATTCGCCACAGACGCACAAGCGTATTCAAATCATGCCGCACTTCGGCGTCGGTCTTGCCTTCGCCAATCGTGCGACAGATCAGGCCAAATCCTTCGGGGCGAATCTGCTTGAGAATGCTCTTCAAGCGCTTGCGCTCTTTGAAATCGGGAATGCGTTTGGACACGCCGACCAGATTGTCACCGGGCACAAGCACGAGGAAACGGCCCGGCAAGGAAATCTGCGAGGTGAGGCGCGGCCCCTTGGTGCCCAGCGGTTCCTTGATCACCTGCACCAAAATCTCTTGACCGGCCTTGAGCTCGGCACGCGGCTTCCATGCACGCTTGCGGCCTTCGCGCTTTTCCGGCTGAGTGACCTCTTCCATGTCCGCGCCTTCGGCCATGTCCACCGCGCTCTGAAACAAATCGGAAAAATGGATGAAACCGTCAATTGGCCAACCGATATGCACGAATGATGCCTGCATACCGGGCAGCACCTTGCGTACCACCCCTTTGTAGATGTCACCGACGTTGCGCTCAGCGTCGGGGAATTCCACAAACAGATTGACCAACGATCCATCTTCGACCAACGCTATGCGCGTCTCCGCGGTCGTCGAATTGATGATAAGTTCTTTCTTCAACATCTCGCGCGCAACTTTTACTGCGCGCCCCGGAAACTTCTTTGTGTGAACCCGGACAACTGCCCGGGACTAAAATAGACTCAAAAGCGACACGTGCAACTGGCCATTCAACGGCGAATCGCCAGACGCAATGCCGTAATCAACACCCCATACTCCCACTCCCGTCTCCAAACGCAATCCTACTCCATAGGCCGTCCGGTAGAGCGTCGGCCGGCGATCTCCGCTTGTCCCTGCGCGGTATTCGCGTGAAATCACGCCGCCGTCCGTGAACAGCGCGAGACGGGAAGCCGGTCCTAACCAATAACGAGCTTCTATCGTGGCCCAACTGACCTCAGATCCCAGAAACTGCTCTTCCCGATAGCCGCGCAACGTGCGCGCGCCGCCGATGCGGTGCAAGTCGGACACGGGAATCTCGGGTTCATCTGAAAGCAATAGCCGCGCGTGGACGGAACCATGCAGAATCCAATAGAGCCACGGCTCGTGATTGACCTCAAAATCAAGAGCTGCGCGCCGCTGCTCAAACTCCGTTTTCGTACTGCCCGCCGGTGGATGATCCGTCATGCGCTGACCGCGAGCTGCAGATGTCTCGAACCGCAGGCCGCTCCGCGGATTACTGAGGTGGTCGCGCGTGTCCACGCTTAAACCGCCCTCCAGCAACACCGTATGATTGGCCACTAAGTCCAACTGAATCTCCGCGCCGGAATCGGCCAGCAACTCCTCGCGGGCAATGCCTGTGAAGATCTCCGCGCCCGCGCCGAGTGGATAGGCGAGTCGCGCACCGTAGCGGCGAGTCACGTAGAGTGTGTCTTCCACCCGCTGCGCAAATGACGCGTCGGCGCGCAACGGTGTACCAGCCAACCACACTTCCCGCCATGCCAGGGAGAGTTCCTGCACTCCGCTCGCAGGCCGCTGCCAGTAGATCTTACCCCGGCGGCCTGTACCAAACAAATTGAGAAATTGCAAGTCCGCGAGCCCGGTAACCGTCTGGGCTTCGCCTTCTGCTTCAGGGGAGAGTCCCGCTACAACATCCAGACGCGACAGCCGGCTTTCTTGGACGGCGAACAGCAGGCCGCTTTGTCCGGCGTCGTTGATGACCAACCGCGGCGCACTCACCCGGCGCAGATATTCCAATTGCGCCAGCTTGCGCTGCGCCAGTTTGACGCGCCGTGCGTCGTATGGTTCACCCGGCCGCAGACCGGACTCGCGTCGCAGCAGGCGCGACTGCGAAATCGCGTTGCCTTCAAACTCGATGAAATCGAGAGCGATGCGCGGACCGCCGAGCAGCTTGAGATGCAAAACGACGCTTTCCGCGGTTTCGTCAATTTGCAGGGAGTCCACGTCTACCTGTGCAAACGGATGTGCACGATTCTCGCAAAGGGTCAGCATCGCCTCCACGGCGGACTCGACTCGCCAGGCTTCCGCAGGAACGCCGGGGCGCAGTTCGAACCGCGCATAGTCCACGGCCGACAGGAGCAGTGAATCTCCAAGCACGCGCAGACCGGAGATGCGATATTGATTTCCGGCCGCCACGACGAGCGTATCTTCGGCGCGATGGACGGCTGCCCCAAAGCAGCCGCGGGCAAACAGTGAATCCACGATCCGTTCAGCAACGCGTGCAGAATCGGCGGGCGGCACGGCCTTGATCCAACCTTGCACTTCTGCTCGCGTTGCGCGACCGGACACTCGCAAATTGGGAATGTCCGTGGCCGCACTTGGTACAACAAGCGAGCTCAGTAGAAGCAGGATGCACAGCGCACGCATCAAAAGGTCGCCCGCACTTCCACGCGGCCAATATGCTGCGTTGCTTCCCCGGAATCCAAACGGCCCGTGTAATTAACAGATCCCGAGAAGTTTGCTGAGAATGCCAGCGTCGCTCGCATTGACCAGCGGAAGTTGTCGCCGCGATTCCCGCCGGACGCCAGCTCTTGCGGCAGACGTGCGCGATTCGACGACACCCGCAGCCAACGAAATTCCGCGTCCACCCTGCCCTGCCGAAAACGTGTATAACCAATTCGCGGCGCCGCTTCACGCACAGAGGCTTGCGTGCGGCTTCGTTCATCGCGTGATTCGACGCCGGACAGAGCCAGCCCGGTCTCCCAGCGCTCCGTGATCGTCCAGAGCAGATCGTGGCTGATATGATCGCGACGAACGTCCGTGCTGGCAATGGACACTCCTTCGAAGAGCGTGCGATCCAACTCGCTCGACAGCTCGACCTCGGCGCGCAGCGGCTCAACATAGCGATAGCGCACGCGCAGCGCGCCTTCGTGCCGCACGGATTGCTGCGAACCATTCGTGAACCGCGACACTTGCGCCGCCGAGTTCACTCCGCGAAGCCGCACCGAGAATTGTCGCGACAGCCGGTTGAAATGCACATCCTGCCGCACCGAGAAGCGGCCGTCAATTGTCTCGGGGGTGCGCAGCTTTGCGCGATCCAGCAGCAAAAGCGACAGAGATAACGCGGAACGCGTCCGTTCTTCCACCGATGCTTCCGTTTCGAACGCGAACTTGCGCCAAAGCTCGTCTCCCGCGCGCCGCGTTTCGTCGGGGCGAAACCACAGCACGGCATTCGCTCGCAGTTCGGACGAGGGCTCAAAACCGCCGGTGTTGCGCGACACGAGGATGAAATCGCCCTGGTCATCCGGCAGGTAGACGCCGTTTTCCAACCGGTAGTCGCCCGTACCCGGAGACACCGGCACGAAGACCTGCAACTGCTGCTCGGTGCGCGATTTCAGAGCGTCATAGAGCAGATTGACTTCATACAGCCGGCTGCGTGGAGCCAACAGAAGCTCCAAGCGGCCCGCATCCGACGACGCGGCCACAGAATCCGACGACTCAAAGGACTTTTCACGATGTGTCCAGCGCAGCGAACCGCGCCCGATATCGAGAGGCTGCCAACGCAATTCGCCCGCGTACGTCTTTGCGGCGGACGCCTTGCGAAAACTGGCGCCAGCGGTCCGGGCATCGTCTTGGCGCGCGCCATACTCACCGTCAAGGCTAAGCTGGTTCGTCAACTGCCATAAGTTTCCCGCGTTCCACTCGACGAAGCGGAAGCCGGTCAGCGCATAGCGTGAATCGGTCAGCCGCCGCTCACGATTCACATTCAGACGCGGCGACAGCATGCGCCACCGGGCGCTGCCGTCCGCGTGTTGTCGAATCCAATCCGTGTGTAAATCAGCGGTGCTGTCATCGGTGACGATGGCCGTATGCTCGACCTTTATTGCAAAGAGCTTTCCCGGTGCAAACGAGCTGCCGAGATTGAAACGCCGACTGTCCAGAATCTCCTCACGATTGAGCAGACCGGCACCGCCGCGTAATGTCCAGTTACGGATCGGGGCAAGCGCCAGATTCGCCTCGCCGACGCGTTCGGTCGCTTGCCGAATGACGGAAGCCGCCCAATCGCGATCGAACTCGATTTCATCGCTGCGCGAAACATCGCGATAGGTCCGACCGCGCGTGCGCGCCGCGACACTCGCGCTGATTTGCCGCAAACGATAGCCGCCAATTCCCAACTCAGGACGGTTGTAACCCAATTCAACGCTTGCCGCGCCGCCGTCGTTGTCGGCGTCGTCGCGTGCGGAATACGTATTCAAATCTGAATTGGTCAGAGACGCTTCAGCAAGAGCACGAAAGCCGATCGCGGTGTCGCGTTCAATACGGACCGCGAACAAATCGGCACGAGTCGGCTGCGGCAGGCGCCGCGCCGGGCGATAGCGTCCGCCGTTCGGCGCAATCCACGTGAAGGATGTTCGCCCAAGGGCGTCCGCCGTTGCCTCGTAGTCACCCTGCCCTGCACCGAAGTCATCAAAGAACACCTGCCACTCGCCTTGCGGGATGCCCGTAGTATCCGGCGCGACGTATACAAAAATGGAATAGACCGTTCCCGCGTAGAGCGTGTCCCGACGAACGTAGTCGCCCCTGTTTGCCCCGAGCGAATCCGCACTGTTGCCGAATGCGCCGATGCTGCTGTCACCAGCCGCGATGAGCTGCGCCCGCTCGGCGTCGTCAAACGAAAGTCCCAACGGCCGCGTGCGGTCGTCGCTCTCTGATATGTAAGTGACATACGCGCTGACCGGCATGCGCGGCGCTGTGAGGCTTGTCCGTGCTCCCAGATATTGCCGCTCAAAATCCTCGTTGGCATACTCAAACTCGACGACGATGCGCGAGTCCGAGGTAATCAGCCGCCGTGACGTGAAAGTAAGCTGTCCGGCCGCGTAGTCCGCCGTGTAGTCATTCTCAATGCCGCGCCGCAATTCCAGACCATCGAGCCACACGCGCTCAGTGCCCGCGAGCACGACGATGCCGGTCTCGCCATTCTTGCCGGAAAGCTGGTACGGACCCTGAACGCTCTCTTCGCCTGCGAACCGGTTCGTGTGGAATTCGCCCCGACTTACCGCGGCGGAGACTACTGCGGCCACTCCATGCGTTCTCGCGCCGGCTTGCAGCCCCGATAATTTGCGAAAATAGCTGTCATAACGACGGCCAGGCCAACTTAGTTCGTAGTCACCGATCGTCGCTTCGAGGTTTGGCGAGCGCGCCGTGACATAAACCTTGTCCAATTCGCGGATGGACTCCGTGGTTCCTTCAGGTTGAATCGGCAAGTCCTGATCACTCAGAGCCGCGACAACATCCACGTTCGAACCGACCCGGCCTTCCACTTGCAGTGATAGCGCCGATTCAAATGCAAGATCCTGATTCGTGCCAATCTGAACGCTGCGAATCAGCGAACCGCTGCGCCGAAGTGCGGACCACGATGACTCTTCACCTGCCGCACCAAATGCGCTGCTCGCGACCGTCGTGTCGCGCACCGGAACAAAGCGCTCAAGATCGCGCAGTGAGCGGCGCGCATAAGACCTGAGCAACGGGACAGGCAGGTAGGCGGCATAAACACGAAGCGTATCGCCGGGCGCCAACGGTGCGCAGAGCCCCAACTTGCTGCCTGGCGTGACAATCCGGTAATCGCGCAACGGTTCGAGAACTTGCCCGCGGCGTTCGGCGCGCAACGAATCCGTCAACAGCCAGAGCGCGGGCAATTCAAAGAGAGTATCGCCTTGAGAAGAGGTAAACTCAAGTGTCGTGAAGCGGACCGGCAGAATGCTCTGCGCGGTCGTAACAGCAACATCGCAGGCACATAACTTCAACACCAGGCTTAGCAGGATCCATGGTGCGCCGACAAAGAGCGGCCGGTGCAGTTTGCTTATGGCCACCAAAGGCGGAACAGTGCTCCGCGGCGAGAGTCCAATAGGAATAGTTGCTGGGCCGACCGGGCGGCGATATCACAGTCCGCCAGCGCCGACGTGCCAAGGTCAAGTCCGGATAGCCATGCAGGCGCGGCGTCTCGCAAATCGCCGCGGGCGAGACCGCTGTCCGTGACGGCGATCCAACTGGAATCCACCGCAACAATCCGATGTACTAAGGGAAATTGTGTGCTGGTCAGCCGATGCGGCGCGCTGAGCAATGCGTCCGTTGTGTAGATTGCATGATCACGAGCGTCAATCCAGAATACGCCTCCCGCATCGGATGCGGATAGGTCCAGGATTCCCGCCAGCGACCGGCCTGAACGACCGCCAATCTTCGCGATGAGCGTGTTGAAGCTGTCGTAACGTCGCAATTCGCCTTCGTCAGACTCGAACGCATAAAGCCCACCCGATGGAGTCGCGGCAATCGCCCGCGGTTCGAGCGCGTCACCCTCTGCGCTATTAAGCGTCAGTTCGCCGCGCCACTCCAACAGCCGCGAAAATTCCACGATGCGGCGATTGCCGGCATCCGAAACCAACACTTTACCCGCCGCTCCGACGGTGACGTCACCAGGCCAACGCAAGTCACCGCCCGAGCCACCGGACGAACTCTCAAACAGAATCGTGCCAATGCTGTCGAGCGCTACCAGGCGATGATTGCCGGTATCCGCAATATAGAGAATGCCATCTACGCCGACGGCTATTGCGGCGGGCTTTCGCAAGAAAGTACTGGCCGCAGACACGATTGTGTCCACACGTACGGTCGTTTGCGCGATTGCCGCGGTGCAATAGAGCACCAAGAGCAGAGAAATCTTCATCCGGCGAAGCGCGGGTTGTGCAGTGCGCGGCGGTACATCTCTTCGTACACCCGGGCTGAGCGACGCCAACTGAAATCCTGCTTCATGCCGTGCCGCTGCAGTCCGCGCCACTTGTCCAAATTACGGAACGTCTGGAACGACCGCTTCAATGCGTAGGCAAGGGCCCGCGGTTCAAATTCGTGAAAGAGAAATCCGGTACCCTGCACGGGATCGCGCGCCACATCCGATATCGTATCGGCCAGTCCGCCCGTTTCGCGGGCGACGACGGGAGCGCCATAGCGCAGCGCCATCATTTGGCTGAGACCGCACGGTTCGAATAGTGACGGCATCAGGAAGATGTCGCAGCCACCGTAAATTAAGTGCGCCAAAGGCTCGTCGTAACTCGTGATCAATTTCACGCGATGCGGATAGGCGTACTCCGCGGCACGGAGTTGACGTTCAAATTCCGGATCACCGTTGCCCAATATGACGATCTGCGCCGGACCGCTGATCAGCTCGCCGATCACCGGAAGCACGATACCGAATCCTTTCTGATCGGATATGCGGGAGACCATTCCTACCAACGGCATCGTTTGCTCGTACGGAAGGCTGAACCGTTCACAGAGCGCCCGTTTATTTCGGTTGCGCTGGGCCAGTGTTGTGCTCGTGTAACGCGCCGCCAGAAGTTCATCCGTCTCGGGATTCCAAACATGAGTGTCAATTCCGTTGAGAATGCCGGAGAAGTGCATATGGCGACTGTGAAGGAGCGCGCCCAAGCCAAATCCCATATGCTCCACCGTCCGCAATTCATGCGCGTAGGTGGGACTGACGGTGTTAATTGCATCGGCTAGGTCAATGGCGAGCTTCAGGTATGAGAACGTGCCGAGAAACTCAGCCGCGCCGCCGGGGCCGGCACGATCCTCCGCGTGATCCACCCAGACACGCGAGCCCGGATGAAAGCGCCCTTGGAAGGCCATGTTATGGATTGTCAGCACGAAACGCGAGCTGTCAAAATATGACTCGAAGCGTGGCGACCGCATGAAGAGCGGTAAGGTCCCGGTCTGCCAATCATGACCATGGACGATGTGGGGCTGCCAATCGGTCAGGCGGCACCAATGCAGCGCAGCACAGGCCAACACGGCGAATCGAACATCGTTGTCATCGTAGTCCCGATTCGTCAGCGGGTCATAATAGTAGCCGCTGCGCGAATAGATCTCATCGCAGCGCACGAAGACGAGCCGCAGATTCCGGACCGTGTCGCGCTGTTCAACGTATTCAATTTCAAACGCGCGATGATTCAGCACCAGCGTTGCGCGCAGTGTGGTTGGATGCGGCGCCAGGCCGCGCAGCGATCCGTAATGCGGCGAGATTACGACGTTCTCATGGCCGTGCAGCGCCAAAGCCTCGGGTAGCGATGCGCACACATCCGCCAGACCTCCCGACTTCGAGAACGGCGCAACCTCCGACGCGACATGTAATATGCGCAGGGCGGGACCGTTCATTAGTCGAGCGTCGCCAGTCTGACCAAATTGCGGCCGTTGCGTTTGACCCAGTACAGCGCCCTGTCGGCGCGGTCAATCATGTCCTCCGGACTCTTGCAGCCCGTGCTGTCGGTCACGCCTACTGAAATCGTGATCGGCGCAAGCCGTTCGCCCGCGTCCGACATAATGTCCGTGGATGAAACGACTTTTCGAATCTTCTCGGCGACAATCAGTCCCTGTTCCGCTTTCACTTCCGGCAATATCAACGCGAATTCCTCACCGCCATAACGCGCCACAACGTCAATGTCGCGGACCGTCCGACGAATCTGTGCCGCGACCCAAGCGAGCACGCGGTTTCCGGACTGGTGTCCATAGGTGTCGTTGTAATTCTTGAAACCGTCCACGTCAATCATCAGCAGGGTCATCACGCCGCCATATCGCAGCGACCGCTGGAATTCAGTGCGCAGCTGCGTCAGGAAAAAGCGATGGTTGAACAGATTCGTCAGCCCATCCACCATGGCCATCCGCTGCGTACGCAAATGCTGCGCGGTGCGATCGAATATGAGCGATAGGCCGTATTGCAGCGTCGGCAGCACCGCCAGTTCCGAGACCGACGCCACTGCGGGACGCGCGAGAATCAACTTGACTACGCCATAGCGCTGACCGCGAAACGACAACGGAATGAAAATTCCGCTGCGCAATCCACCGCTGGCGTCGAACGGTGGCAACGACAGAACCTGCTCGTCCAAACGAGTCACGTGTTCCGCGGTACCCCGGCCCAACAGAGTGCTCTCGTAGTCGGGAGCCAGCGGCACGGGCCATTGATACTCGGGGCGTGACGCGTAGATCCACGACCAGCCGTCAGGACGATCAGGCCAGTAGATTGATGCCGTGAGAGGAGCGATCTCAATGTGGTCCGGCGAGAAGAAATTGCGCAGGCGCGTCTCGATCGCATCAAAATAATCCGGGCCTTCGCGATCAAGCCGTGGCTCGCTTTGCACGCATTCGAGCGCCCGCGCGTGACATCGGCGGTCCCAGAGCAACGCCAAGTTATCGAGCGCAGCGCTCAGCGGACCGGCTGACCGAGGGCCCACAGGGTCGCGCAGCTCTGCGAGCTGCGGCAGGACGCGAGCCGCCCCTTTATATGTCGTATACCCGACCGTAAAACGCTCGCCGTGAACCGCGCACAGCGCCGGAGCCAGCGGCTCAGGTTCGACGATCACCACGACGTCTTCGGCGAGTGAATGAATTATTCTCGTGCTGGCGAAGCCATCCAGTGATAGCTCTTGACAGCGCCCTGGTTCGGCCGCCAGAAGTTCCGCCGATAGAAACTCGCTGCCCGAGACACGGAGCAGGCGCCAGTCGGTTAAACCGTCGCGCAATTGATTGAGATCAACAATCAGGGAACGCATCATCCGATGTGTTTAGTATCGCCGCAGCAGGCTGGCGTGTTCGAAGACTAACTCGCCGCCAATCCAAACTTCGTCGGCGGTGCATTGCCCCATGTAGTAAACCAACGATTCGAGATCGGGCACGCCCCACAGAGCAAAATCCGCGGGACGGCCGCTCTCAATCACTCCGGCTACGCCTTCCCGGCCTAACGCGCGAGCGGCGTCATACGTCACGGCCCACAGTAGTTCAGCCGCGGATAGCTTGCCATAGATAGCGGCGGTCGTCATGCAGAACGGTATGGACTCGGTCATCGCCGTGCCGGGGTTCATGTCAGTCGCAATGGCCACGCGCAAGCCGGCGGCTATCATCTGCCGCAGCGGCGGATAGGGAATCGTGTTCATGAAATAGACACACGCGGGAAGGGCGACGGCAACCACATTCGCGGCGGCCAAAGAGCGCATTTCAGATTCATTCAGATATTCGAGATGATCGGCGCTCCGCGTCCCCAGCTCCGCGGCTAACAGCGCGCCGCCGGAATGCCCGAATTGATTAGCGTGAATCGTCATGTCGAGTCCACACGCACGGCCGGCCGCGAGAATGGAGCGCGCTTCGTCTACAGTGAATGCGCCTTCTTCACAAAACACGTCCACGCGTTCGGCCAAGGCACGCTCGCGCGTCTCTGGAATCATCTCATCGATGACAGTCTCCAAGAATTCGGCGCGGCGCTCGCGCCACTCTTGCGGCACGGCGTGGATCAACAGAGTCCGTACTATGTGCTGCGGGCAGATTTTGGAAAGTTCGCGCAGAGCAACGAGCAGCTTTTCCTCGCCCGCCCAATTCAGGCCGTAACCGCTCTTGCACTCAATAGTCGTCACTCCACCGGCGAGAGACGATTCGAGCCGCGGCAGAGATTCCGTGACAATTTGACTGACAGACGCCGCCGCTACGCGCGCGGCCGTCGCATGAATGCCGCCGCCCGCCGCGAGTATTTCCTGATAATCCGCGCCGCGGTTTCGCAAGAAAAACTCGTGCGCGCGATTGCCGACGAACGCAGGGTGACTATGACAATCCACAAACCCCGGCAGCATCAGCCGTGCATTCGCGTCGTGCCGCGGTACGCTTGCAGGCACACGCTTCAGCAAATCAAAGCTCAAACCAATGTCCTTGAACCTGCCGTCTTCGATCCAAACGGCCGCATTCTCAAGCGCAAATACCGGCCGCGTCAAATCGTCCGCGGCATCCACGTGCGGCGTCACCAAGCGGCCGATGTTGTGTATCAGCACGGCGTCCACCGTTACTCGCCCGTGAAGCGCGCTTCGCGTTTCTCGAGGAAAGCCGCCGTGCCTTCGTTCTTGTCGCTCGTATTGCAGCAGTGCGCGAAGAGTCGTTCTTCGGCCTTCAATCCCTCGGCCAACGGACGTCCCGCTCCCGCGTAAACCGCTTCGAGAATCGCCTTGCGGGCAATCGGCGCGGCCTGCGCAAACTGCGTGGCAAGCTCTACGGCGCGGGTTCGCGTTTGATCGGGCGCGACAACTTCATTGACCAGCCCCCAGGCCAGCGCCGTGGCCGCATCAACCATGCGACCTGAGAGCAACAGGTCAAGCGCGCGCCCCGTGCCGACCAAACGCGCCAGGCGCTGCGTACCGCCGTATCCGGGTATGATGCCCAATTTGATTTCCGGCTGACCGAACTTCGCTTTCTCCGACGCGATGCGCAGGTGACAGGCCATCGCAAGTTCGCAGCCCCCACCAAGTGCGAAGCCGTTCACAGCAGCGATCACCGGAATTTGCAGGGCCTCGATGCGCGAGAACAGGCCGTTGCCGCGCTCCGTGAACGTCCAACCGGAGGCCGCCGTCAGTTCGTGAATTTCGGTGATGTCCGCTCCCGCAACGAAGCTCTTTTCGCCCGCGCCGGTGATCACCAGCGCGCGCACGTCATCGTTGAGTTCGTTGTTCACGCACGTTTCAATCTCGTCAAGCGTTACGCCATTCAGAGAGTTCAGCGCCGCCGGACGATTGATAGTGAGAATGCCGACCTGTCCGGCAGTCTCCCAAAGTATGTTCTGATAGCTCATGTCAGTAGTTTAGGCCGGGAATCCGGACGTTCTTGGTTTGTGCAGTCTGTGTAGCGAGTTCGTAACCGGCATCGTGATGTCGAAAAACGCCCATCGCAGGGTCGTTGGTGAGTACGCGCGCGATGCGCCGTGCCGCTTCGGCGGTGCCGTCGGCGACAATCACCTGTCCGGCGTGCTGCGATGCACCGATGCCGACGCCGCCGCCATGATGAAAGCTCACCCACGTCGCGCCGCTGGCGGTATTCACCAGCGCATTGAGCAAAGGCCAATCGGAAATCGCATCGGATCCGTCGAGCATCGCCTCTGTTTCACGATTCGGCGACGCGACAGAGCCGCAATCGAGATGATCGCGGCCAATCACAATCGGCGCCGAAACCGCGCCGCTCGCCACCAGATCGTTGATCGCGAGCCCTAACTTCGCGCGGTCTCCCTGACCTAACCAGCAGATGCGCGCAGGCAGCCCTTGAAATGGTATTTTCGGCGTGGCGAAGCGAATCCAGCGCTGAAGCCCTTCATCGTCGGGGAAAAGCTCGAGCGCCTGTTTGTCAATGGTGTAAATATCCTGTGGGTCCCCGGACAGAGCCGCCCAGCGGAACGGGCCCTTGCCCTCACAGAATAGCGGTCGAACGTATGCGGGAACGAAGCCTGGATAGGCGAAAGCCTCGGCATAGCCCGCTTTCAACGCTTGGCCGCGTAAGTTGTTGCCATAGTCAAAGGCGATCACGCCGCAGTCCTGCATCTCTTTCATCGCGCGGCAGTGCACAGCCATCGAGTGCATCGAACGGTTGATATACTCTTTCGGATCGTCCTTGCGCAATTTCAACGCGTCTGTGTAAGACATGCCGTGCGGAATGTAGCCGTGCAGCTCATCGTGCGCCGAGGTCTGATCCGTGACGATGTGCGGCAAATTGTCGCGCTTCAGAAGCTCCGGAAACACGTCGGCGCAATTCCCTAATAGGCCGACCGACAGCGGTTCTTCATTTTGCGCCGCGACGGTGACCAACTCGAGCGCTTCGTCCAGCGACTCGCACGCGCGATCACAATAGCCGATATCCACACGCCGCTGCAGGCGCGCGCGGTCCACTTCGACACACAACACGGCGCCGCCATTTAAGGTCACTGCAAGTGGCTGCGCGCCGCCCATGCCCCCTAAACCGCCAGTCAGCGTCCAAGTGCCGCGCAAACTCCCGCCAAAGTGCTTTCGACCGGCTGCGGCAAACGTCTCGAAAGTCCCTTGCAGGATACCTTGCGTTCCGATGTAAATCCACGAGCCCGCTGTCATCTGGCCATACATGATCAGCCCTTTGGCTTCAAGCTCGTGAAAATACTCCCACGTGGCCCACTGCGGCACAAGGTTCGAATTCGCGATCAGCACGCGCGGCGCATCGGCGTGCGTCTTCACGACACCCACTGGCTTGCCCGACTGCACAAGCAGCGTTTCGTCCGCCTCAAGATTCCGCAATGCATCGAGAATGAGGCGCAATGCTTCCCGGTTGCGAGCGGCTTTTCCAGTTCCACCATAGACGATCAACTGTTCACGATCCTCGGCGACCTGAGCATCGAGGTTGTTCAAAAGCATACGGTAGGCTGCTTCCTGTAGCCAGCCCTTGCAGGTCAAGGCCGTCCCCGTCGGCGTCTTGGGTATTTCAAACATATGAAAAAGTTATGCTTATAGTTATAGCATGGCCGCATTTGCGGCTTTTCTCCAATACGGAATATAGCGACTAAATCCACAAAAAACAAGCCGCTCGTCGAGCGGCCTGACAAATAAATCTGCTGAGATCGCGGGGCTGAAACGGAATTCGCCGCTGTACCGGAAATGACCACACCAACTCTCAACGCGGCCCGGAGAGCATAGCGGGCGTCAAATTAACAAACATCGGCTGATCTGGACCCCGCAAATTGAAACACGACCCGGGCCGTAACCGCATATCTCATCGGGAGCGCGCTACTTTGCCGTCCTTTGAAACCCAGAAATCGGCGTCCGGGGAAGCCGCCAGAGAGTCAACCACGACAAAGTCACTCCGAAAACCGGGAGCGTGGTAGCGATGCTGCAGCCCCAGATCGGACGTGCCGGGCATGAAGACCCAAAACGGCTGATCGTACTCCGAGTAACCTTGCGGCGCCGATTCACAGGCGAACAGAATAGGACGATCCGGCGGAGTCGGCATCAGATGCTGGACCTGGTCGAGGAAGTCCGTTCCCCGCGCGTGCATACGCATGATGGCATCTATTTTGTCGTACGTCGCGGCCTGGGACAATACGATCCAAACTCCCAGCAAAGACACAAGCATCAACTTTACACCGGCGCGGGATCGTTTCCAGATGGCGCTTACCGCGAACGAACAGGCGAGGATTCCCAACGGCAGGGATCGCGAGAAGTTTCTTTCGTTGGTATGCTCGAACAGCAGCGCTGGCCCCTGCATCAGGACAAAGAGTATCACCAGCCACATCACCCGCTTGAGGTTTTCATCCTTGCGCAGCCGCAGCACTCCGTAAATGAGCAATCCTGCGACAACAGCCGAGCAGACAACCGCGAGAATCGTCAGCGGAGTATTGCGAAGAAAGATCTGGATAGTGGAAACCGGACAGATGAGCGCGCCGCTAATCAGCGCGATATTGTATAGAATATTGCCGCCGTAATGAAAACTCCAATCGGAGCCGCTATCACTGAGCGGGAGTCCGAGCACGAGCGTCCGAATCGTAAGATAGGCGGCGACAACGGCCGCACTAACGGCAATTGCGTACATGTGGCCGTTCCTCGCCGACAACGCACGCCGATCCCGTATGGCCCAGGCGACAAGCGGAATCACCGGGATCATAACTCCCGCCTCTTTGCCCATACAGGCAAATGCCGTGAGCAAACCGGTCAGCGCAGCGTAATCGCGAGCCGGTCGCTTCCCGTACGCATATTGCCCAACCAATCCGACGACAAGGATCGCCGATAACGTGACAATAACGTCGCCCATCAAGTCCGGCTCGCCACCAAGCACTTGACATTGGTGCAGGAAAAGAACCGCACCAGCGATGTAACTTGCGGGCCTGGAAAGTCCGATCGCACGGGCCGACCAAACAAGACTCAAGCCACAGATTAGGATGGCGGCCAGCTTCACCAACTGAACCCAGAACAGTGACTCGCCGTCGGCCAGCGCGAAGTGCATGACGTGCAGCGGCCGCCACATGATGAAGAGGGGCGATTCAAAAAAATTCAGAAGCCCGCGAACGACGCCGTCGCCGGACAGGCAGCGCTCGGCGCCGACTATCAGCGGCCAATCGTCGTAAAGCGGCGCGATTCTAAGTGCCTTGCTGCATTGCAAGCAATAGAGCGCTGCGGACAGCCAAAACACCTGCACACTAAACCGTGGACGATTCACTGTTCTTCACGTGTAACGTGTCACCGGACATGAGATTCCTGAGTGATTTTGCTATTCTTCACAAACAAGCCGCTCGGGGAGCGGCTTGGTCTGACTTCCGGCGATCACGCTGCCTAACGCTCGGGCCGGAGTGCGTCGTATTTCTTGCGCAGGGCGACACTGTCGCTTATCGTGTTATCATAATTCAACAGAGCCCGTTCCCATGATCCATAAGCCGGATTCGGCAGCATCAGCCAGCGTGTTCCCCACCAAGCTGAGTACTGGTTCGCCAGCCCGTCCCGTTCGTCCGTGGATTTCTTGTAGCCTACGAAGTCATCCAGATTGTCTCCGGCGATTTGAATAACTCGGTGCGAGCGGGAAATGTACTCGCGTCGGGTGCTCTTGTCGGAGCCCCAGCCCTCACGCTCGTCTTTGGTCATGACCTGTTCGGCCGTCGCCGTCTGCGGAAAACCCTGCGCCCGCAAATTGCGCCATGTGCACTCATCGAGCTTCACGTCGCGGTTCGTCACGTAGAAGATCGCAACGCCGCGCCGATCCGCCTCGCGCAGGAATTCCACCGCGCCGGGCAACGCTGGTGCTTTTTCTTCACAGCACCACTCGTCCCAACGCATTGGGTAGCTGGATCCGTCCAGCACCAGCCGCGCTTCATAGGGAGAATTATCGAGCACGGTCTCGTCAACGTCCACAATAATCGCGGGCGGCTTCCTGCCGAACGGCGGCTGCTGCTCGGTCGCCGCACTCCAGGTCGTGTCGCTCAAAGCACGTTCGAGCTCGGCAAATGCGCCCAGGTAGACCGTCTCACAGGCGGCGCGATACTCAGCCGATCGCTGCATCCACAAAACACTATGCAGCAGCTCGTGTGTTTGCCGATGATACACATAAGGCCGGGAATGCGAGCACGAAACAGCCAGCATGGCGAAGGAAATAGCGATTAGGAGAAACTTCATGAAAGATTTAGTTCTGGATGATGACAACCAAAGAAAAAGCCCTTGACTCTGAAAGTCAAGGGCTTTTCTAAATATATTCCCGCTGACGCCCTACTCTCCCAGCCAGTTGCCCAGCAAGTACCATCGGCGAAGAAAGGCTTAACGACTCTGTTCGGAATGGGAAGAGGTGTGGCCCTTTCTCTATGACCAGCGGAAAAAAACAATAACAATTGGAAGGGGCGGGGCAGGCTGTTACACCTGCTCCGCGCTTTATGCGCAACTCCGTCGAAACTCGATAATTTCTCGAGCCCCGAGGGTAGCAATTCTCAGTCGAAGTTTTGGGTTGCGGTTGGCTTGCGAAGACAATTTATATTGATCAAGCCGAACGACCTATTAGTACTACTCGGCTGAATGTGTTACCACACTTACACCTGTAGCCTATCAACCTTGTCATCTTCAAGGGGTCTTCAGGGAATCCTAATCTTGGAGTCGGTTTCACACTTAGATGCTTTCAGCGTTTATCCGATCCGAACCTAGCTACCCAGCGCTGCAGCTGGCGCCACAACTGGTACACCAGAGGTTCGTCCATGCCGGTCCTCTCGTACTAAGCACAGCACTCCTCAAGATTCCTACGCCCACGGCGGATAGGGACCGAACTGTCTCACGACGTTCTGAACCCAGCTCGCGTGCCACTTTAATTGGCGAACAGCCAAACCCTTGGGACCTTCTCCAGCCCCAGGATGTGACGGGCCGACATCGAGGTGCCAAACCGCCGCGTCGATGTGAACTCTTGGCGGCGATAAGCCTGTTATCCCCGGGGTACCTTTTGTCCGATGAGCGACGGCATTTCCATTCACTACCGCCGGATCACTAAGCCCTAGTTTCCTACCTGCTTGACTTGTTTGTCTTGCAGTCAAGCTCCCTTATGCCTTTGCACTCTATGCACGATTGCCGACCGTGCTGAGGGAACCTTTGGGCGCCTCCGTTACATTTTGGGAGGCGACCGCCCCAGTCAAACTACCCGCCTGACAGTGTCTCTGGCGTTGCCTAGGTTAGACATTCAACAGTTAAAGGGTGGTATTTCAACGTTGGCTCCACCGACGCTAGCGCGCCAGCTTCAAAGCCTCCCACCTATCCTACACATCAAAAGCTAAATGTCAGTGTCAGGGTATAGTAAAGGTCCACGGGGTCTTTCCGTCCTGCCGCGGGAACCCAGTATCTTCACTGAGATTGCAATTTCGTCGAGTCCAAGGTAGAGACAGCGCCCAGATCGTTACACCATTCGTGCAGGTCGGAACTTACCCGACAAGGAATTTCGCTACCTTAGGACCGTTATAGTTACGGCCGCCGTTTACTGGGGCTTCGGTTCACTGCTGCCGACTTGCGTCATGACAGATCCCCTTAACCTTCCAGCACCGGGCAGGTGTCAGGCCCTATACGTCGTCTTACGACTTCGCAGAGCCCTGTGTTTTTGGTAAACAGTCGCCTGGGCCTCTTCACTGCGACCCGCTTGCGCGGGCACTCCTTCTTCCGAAGTTACGGAGTTAGTTGGCCGAGTTCCTTTACCTTGGTTCTCTCGAGCACCTTAGGATACTCTCCTCGCCCACCTGAGTCGGTTTCGGGTACGGTCGCCTTAGCTCTCCTTAGAGGTTTTTCCAGGCAGCATGATTAGGGACACTTTATGAGCTAAGCTCTCGTATTCGGCTTTCGGCCTTAGTCAGCGGATTTGCCTACTGACCAGCCTACGACCTTGAACCGGGATTTCCAGCACCCGGCTGTCCTTTCACTTCTGCGTCACCCCATCGTACAAACGAACTTTCGGCGGTCCATGAATATTAACATGGTTCCCATCGTCTATGCCATTCGGCGGCGACTTAGGGACCGACTAACCCTGGGAAGATTAACTTTACCCAGGAACCCTTGGGCTTACGGTGAACAGGTTTCTCACCTGTTTTCTCACTACTCATTCTGGCATAATCTCTTCCAGGACCTCCACGGCTGCTCACGCTACCGCTTCGTTGGCAACTGGAATGCTCCCCTACCGAAACAATAAATTGTTTCCCGCACTTTCGGCGGATACCTTGAGTCCCGTGGATTTTCAGCGCAGATCTACTCGACCAGTGAGCTATTACGCACTCTTTAAATGGTGGCTGCCTCTAAGCCAACATCCTGGTTGTTTTTGCGGACCCACCTCTTTAATCACTTAGGTATCACTTTGGGGCCTTAAATGGCGGTCTGGGTTCTTCCCCTCTCGTCCACACAGCTTATCCCACGTAGGCTGACTCCCAGGGTCCAAGTGGCTGGCATTCGGAGTTTGGTAAGGGACGGTACCGTGGTGACGGCCCTAACCTTTCCAGTGCTCTACCTCCAGCACTCACGCCCTGAGGCTATACCTCAATATATTTCGGGGAGTACGAGCTATCTCCGAGTTTGTTTGGCCTTTCACCCCTACGCACAGCTCATCCAGTGGGTTTTCAACCCCAATTAGTTCGGACCTCCATCAGGTGTTACCCTGACTTCATCCTGGCCATGCGTAGCTCACCCGGCTTCGCGTCTACCGCCACTGACTATTCGCCCTATTCAGACTCGCTTTCGCTGCGGCTCCGTGTCTTAGACACTTAACCTTGCCAGTGACGAGTAACTCGCCAGACCATTATGCAAAAGGTACGCAGTCACTCCTTGCGGAGCTCCTACAGCTTGTAAGCGTTAGGTTTCAGGTACTATTTCACTCCCCTCCCGGGGTGCTTTTCACCTTTCCCTCACGGTACTGGTTCACTATCGGTCACAAGAGAGTATTTAGCCTTGGATGATGGTCCACCCAACTTCAAGCAGGGTTTCACGTGCCCCGCCCTACTCGGGAACTATGACAAGAGACTTATACATTTCGCCTACGGGAGTTTCACCCTCTGCGCTCCGACTTCCCAGACGGTTCGACTATGTATAAGTTTTGTAACTCTTTCGGATCGGTTGCACGACCCTGTCTAGCCCCATGACCCCCACGCTGCAACGCTGCAACGCTTTCACACAACGCGGGTTTAGGCTCTTTCCATTTCGCTCGCCGCTACTCTGGAAATCTCGGTTGATTTATTTTCCACCAGGTACTTAGATGTTTCAGTTCCCTGGGTTGTCGCATTTGCGATCAGGCATGACCCTGATCTGGTTTCCCAATTCGGACATCGCCGGGTCTACGGATGTTTGCTCCTCTCCGACGCTTATCGCAGCTTACCACGTCCTTCATCGCCTTCTTGTGCCAAGGCATCCACCTAACGCCCTTAGTAGCTTGATCAAAAATCTTTTGCGAAGCTATTGAATTGCCGTTGAATGCCAACCGCAAACCAAAACTTCTCAGACCTTGAATCGCTATCCTCGGTATCTTATTATGCTCGAGAAAAAATGAACTTCAAACGAAGTTGCATTTTACCTTCCAATTGTCAAAGATCAAGACACTACCCTTGCGCAGGGTAGAACTCACCGGCTTCATCATCCACCGGCGGAATGTGGACCGGAATCGCTTCCGGCTCCCCGTTCTGTTGGCTAATCTACTCGGCAGGAGTGTTGGCCACGACGGAGACTTAACTACAAAATCTTGTGATAGAACCAAACGCTCACACTCATGTGGAGCGTATCGGGATCGAACCGATGACCTCCGGCTTGCAAAGCCGGCGCTCTCCCAGCTGAGCTAACGCCCCAATCCAACCCGCAAGCCCAATGCCATAGTGGGCCTGACAAGAGTTGAACTTGTGACCTCACGGTTATCAGCCGTGCGCTCTAACCAACTGAGCTACAGGCCCGGACAAATAAAAAAACGACGGGAACGTAACCTTGACCGACTTACTCGCCGGTCAAGGCAGACTGCCATGCAGCCTTGTTTCCGTCTTCAATTACAATGGGAAATGTGCGATCTGATAGGTTCCGCCAAAACGTCATAAAGGCCTTCGACCATATCCCGTGCAAAACTGAATTCGCACTTAGGATTCTCCTTAGAAAGGAGGTGATCCAGCCGCACCTTCCGATACGGCTACCTTGTTACGACTTCACCCCAGTCACCGGGCTTACCTTAGATCCTTACCTCCTTGCGGTTGGCGAGGGATCGTCGGGTCCTACCGGCTCCCATGGTGTGACGGGCGGTGTGTACAAAGCCCGGGAACGTATTCAACGCGACCTGCTGATTCGCGTTTACTAGCGATTCCGACTTCATGCTCTCGAGTTGCAGAGAGCAATCCGAACTGAGACTGGTTTTTTACGATTAGCTCCACCTCGCGGTCTTGCGACGTATTGTACCAGCCATTGTAGCACGTGTGTAGCCCTGGACGTAAGGGCCATGAGGACTTGACGTCATCCCCACCTTCCTCCGACTTAACGCCGGCAGTCTCCTTAGAGTTCCCAGCTTTACCTGATGGCAACT
Source organism: bacterium (assembly GCA_016702305.1). NCBI lineage: Bacteria > bacterium. The sequence continues at coordinate 726,723 of JADJEH010000002.1, read as the reverse complement.
AAGGACAAGGGTTGCGCTCGTTGCGGGACTTAACCCAACATCTCACGACACGAGCTGACGACAGCCATGCAGCACCTATGTAGCGCTCCCCGAAGGGATACCTCACTTTCATGAGTTTACACTACACTTCGAGCCCAGGTAAGGTTCTTCGCGTTGCATCGAATTAAACCACATGCTCCACCGCTTGTGCGGGCTCCCGTCAATTCCTTTGAGTTTCACCCTTGCGAGCGTACTCCCCAGGTGGATCACTTAATGCGTTAGCGCCGTCACCGAAGGGGTCGAATCCTCCGACGACTAGTGATCATCGTTTACGGTGTGGACTACCAGGGTATCTAATCCTGTTTGCTCCCCACACTTTCGCGCCTCAGCGTCAGTTACAGACCAGCAGACCGCCTTCGCCTCCGGTGTTCTACCTGATATCTACGCATTCCACCGCTACACCAGGTATTCCATCTGCCCCTTCTGTACTCAAGGGAGGTAGTTTCGAAAGCAATTGATACGGTTAAGCCGCACGATTTCACTCCCGACACACCTCTCCGCCTACGCGCCCTTTACACCCAGTCAATCCGGACAACGCTTGCACCTTCCGTATTACCGCGGCTGCTGGCACGGAATTAGCCGGTGCTTACTTTGGAGGTACCGTCAGCCCCGTCAATAACGGGGGGTTCTTCCCTCCCTACAGAAGTTTACAATGCAGAGCACCTTCATCCTTCACGCGGCGTTGCTGCGTCAGACTTTCGTCCATTGCGCAATATTCCTCACTGCTGCCTCCCGTAGGAGTCTGGGCCGTATCTCAGTCCCAGTGTGGCTGATCATCCTCTCAGACCAGCTACCCATCGTCGCCTTGGTAGGCCATTACCCCACCAACAAGCTAATAGGCCGCGACCCTATCCTACACCGATAAATCTTTCAAGAAAAGGTGATGCCACCTTCGCTCAACATGCGGTATTAGCGGAAGTTTCCCTCCGTTATTCCACAGTGTAGGGCAAGTTAGTCACGTGTTACGCACCCGTCCGCCACTAAGTATTGCTACTTCGTTCGACTTGCATGTGTTAAGCACGCCGCCAGCGTTCGTCCTGAGCCAGGATCAAACTCTCCGTTGTATTATCTACAACTGAATTTGTCCGAAAATTGAATTGTTCAGGGCCTTCTGACTAAGTTCGGGCGGAACCTGTCAGAATCGCACATTTCCCATTGTCAAAGATCATTTGGAGCTTCAGTTGCCCATTACGGTGAACAACGCCGGGCAGTACCCGGCGTTTGTGCCTACCATAATTTGAAGCAGGCCCTAATATAAGCAGCTCGACCTTCCCTGTCAAGACGATTTTTTACCACTTTCTTTATCCCATTTTTTTCTAAATCTTTAATTTTAAATTTATTAACGTTTGTTAGAGAGGCGTTACGTACGTGACCCGAGAGGAGTAATTGCTGACTCCTACCTCCAAAGACCCGCCATTTTCTGGTTGCCACTCCGCTCAAAGTGTCGTAAATTCATGCTTATGATATTTCTTCTTGCCTTGCTGCTCGCCGCTTTGACCGCCATCGCTCAACCCCTGGCACCAGTTATCGCCCCGCGCGGCCAAGCTATGGCTGGGGCGCTAGTCGCGGCCCCCGGTGATCCCTCCAGCCTGCTCTTCAATCCGGCCGGACTGGCCTCCCTCGAAGGAATGGGCTCCGATATGAGCCTCGGCAACACAACTGGTGACGGTACTGACCGACTCCTGGCCGCCTTTGCGAATTCGTCGTCTGAAGAGGGCTCCCGAATGGGCACCGGAGTTTACGTGGACGGACAGACCCGCCCGGGAGCCACAAAGTACGTCGTACCCTACGTTGCCATCATGTACCAGCCGATGTCGCGTTTGGCCGTCGGTGCGACCGTGCGGATGATCCGCTCGTATCCGCGCGCCGACTCGCTCGATGGAAAGTGGAGCAACGCGATTGACATCGGTATGCTGACGCCGGGCAAAAACTTGAATTTTGGCGCGCGCATCGAAAGAGCGTTCGGCGGAGCGTCGGTCGTCCCGCAGACTTTTCAATGGGGCATCGCAGCACGGTCAGACAATCGCCGCATGACGCTTTCGTATCAATGGGACGGCGCATTGCTCAAGGATGTCGCTTACCGCTATGAGGCCTCGCGCTTTGGCGCGCAATACGCCGCAGGCAAACTTATTTCCGTAAGCGGCGGGTACATCTGGTCGGACATTCATCGCATCACGTTTGGCGGAGCGTTCGGCCAGATTGAAGGCGGTTCGCTTATCCAAATTGGCTGGTCACTTCCCACTGAAGGCAAAGCCCCCACCGAATGGAGCGTGGGCTATTCGTATCGCATGTAGAGAGGTAATTTCATGATTCGCATCACTGCACTGCTCATCCTGTTCACCGTTTTGTCCGCATTCGCCGAGTCATCCCGCTATTGGGTATTCTTTGCGGACAAGGCCGTTGCCCCGGGTCAAGAATTGCGGGCGTTGGATGAGGCGCGGGCGCTGGTTTCACAACGGTCGCTCGCGCGCCGTTTGAAGAACGGAGCGCCACTCACGATGATCAGCGACCTGCCCGTCGCGCAGCAATACGTTGATCACGTGCGGGCCACCGGCGCGGACATTCGCGTCGCGAGCAAATGGCTCAATGCCGTAAGCGTCGCGGCCACTCCGGCCCAGTTGACTCAAATAGAAGAACTAAGCTGCGTGCGCGCCGTTCGCAGATTCTCCCAGCGGGTGAGTATGGATCCACCGCGCGGGGCAAGCGATGCGCTCGATAGCTTGGAGTACGGCGCAAGCTACAGGCAAGACGAGCTGTGCCGCATTCCGGAGCTTCACGCGCGGGGCTTGAGCGGCGCAGGTGTCCTGTTATGTATGCTTGACACCGGGTTCGAAACCCTGCACTCCAGTTTGGACGGGCTCGACTACCTCGCCATGCGCGACTTCATTAACAACGATTCTATCGTGACAAATGAGGCGGGTGAAGATTCCGCCGGACAATTCATGCACGGGACACTGTGCCTGAGTGCGGCGGCCGGACTGGACAGCGGTAATATCATCGGTCCCGCTTATGGCGCGCAGTGGATGCTCGCGAAAACAGAATACGTCCCGACGGAAACCGAAGTTGAAGAAGACTACTATGTCGCGGGCATGGAGTGGGCAGATAGCGCCGGCGCAGACATCACGTCGTCAAGTCTCGGCTACATTGACTGGTATGATCAAAGTGACATGGACGGCCAGACGACCGTCGTCACACAGGCGGTCACGGAAGCGCAGCGGCGCGGCATTCTCGTCGTGACAGCGCAGGGCAACGAGCGCGGTTCACTGTGGAACAGCGTCATCGCGCCGGCCGATGCCGATTCAATATTGGCGATTGGCGCGGTGGACTCGCTTGGCCTTCTCTCTGGATTCTCATCGCCCGGACCGACCGCGGATGGCCGCGTCAAACCCGACTGCGCAACGATGGGCTCGGATGTGTTCTGTGCAAACGCGACGGAATTGGACGGCTATTTTCGCGCCTCCGGAACGTCGCTGGCGACGCCGATCGCCGCCGGAATCGCGGCCCTTGTCATGGAAGCAAATCCCGAGTGGACCGCGCAGCAGGTGCGAGCCGCGATCCTCGCAACGGCTTCACAGGCCAGTGCACCCGATAACGACCTCGGCCACGGCATCGTGGACGCCGTTGCCGCCGCGGATTTTACGTTTGACCATGCCTCGCCGCGTTCAACGATGCCAATAGACATGCTGTTGTCAGCGTATCCGAATCCTGTGAATGGCCGGGTCACGCTGTCGTTGGAATCGGCCAACAGTCAGTCCGGCCGCTTCATGCTCTACGATCTGCTTGGCCGGGAGGTGTTCCGATCGGCCGAACGACACATTTCTACGGGCCATCAACAGATTTCACTCGACGTGACGAGTTTATCGAGCGGCAAGTACTTCATCACGTTTGTCGGCACCAGCAATTCGGCCAGCGTGCCGGTGGTTGTCCTCAAGTAATCACGTGGAAGGAATGACAAACGCACCTGAAAAGCGGCGCATGTCGCTGACACGCTACGCGTGGCTTTCAATCGGAGCCGCTGTGGCAACGATCGCCCTCAAGACCTGGGCCTACCAGCTCACGGGTTCTGTCGGCCTGCTGTCGGATGCGCTGGAGTCGCTTGTTAATCTTGCCGGTGCCGTCATCGCACTTGTGCTGCTGGCGGTCGCCGCCCGGCCGCCCGATGATGAACACGCTTTCGGCCATGGAAAGGCGGAGTACTTTGCCAGCGGCGCTGAGGGCACCTTAATCATCTTTGCCGCAGCCAGCATTGCTATCGCTGCATTTGAGCGTTTTGTAAACCCGCAAGCGCTCACCGGTGTCGGCAGCGGTCTGCTAGTGAATCTCCTGGCGACGGGTATCAACCTGTTCGCCGCCTTGGTGATTCGCCGAGCGGCGCGTGTGCACAATTCAGTCACTCTCGATGCAAATTCTCGGCACCTGCTGGCCGACGTGTGGACTTCCGTGGGCGTAGTCGTGGCGGTGGCAATTGTGGCGGTGAGCAAGATTCAGATCCTCGATCCGCTGATTGCCGTGGCCGTCGCCGGTCATATCTTGATGGAAGGCATTCGTATCGTCAAAGGCTCGATTCTGGGACTCATGGATACGGCCTTGGAACCGGATGAGGTGGCGCGCATTGAAGCTACGCTCAACGAATTTGCCTCGGATAATATTAGCTACCACGCCTTGCGCACGCGCCGGGCCGGGCATCGCCGGTTCGTTTCCGTCCATATTCTGGTGCCCGGCGAATGGACCGTACACCACGGCCACGCGCTTCTGGAACGCATCGAATCAGAGATCCGCGAACAGATACCGGACGTGACCTTGTTCACTCATCTGGAATCTCTCGACGATCCGGCCTCATGGGAAGATGTTGAACTGGATCGCAAGGCATGACACAAGAAGCGCGGCTTAGTAGCCGCGCTTCTTGTTTACGGTGCTTTGCAGTGGTTCGCCGTTTAGGTAGCGTTCAAGATTCGCCGCAAAAATGTCATGCACTTGCCGAGTATATTCAGGGAAGTTTCCCGACACGTGTGGTGTCATGAAGACATTGTCCCGCGCGAACAATGGTGAGTCCGCGGGCAACGGCTCGTCGGCAAAAACATCGAGCAGTGCATAGGCAGGTTTGCCGTTGTCCAGCGCCGTAAGCAGGTCCTGCTCATCCAGCAGGGAACCGCGCGCGACATTCACAAGTACCGAGCCGTCCTTAAAAAGGGGAAACAACCGGCGATTGAAGAGTCCCACCGTAGCACGCGTGGCCGGCAGGGCGAGGACGACGATGTCGGCCTCCTCAAGACGTTCCTCGAGAAGCTCCATCGGGTAGACTTCGCAGAGATCGTGACGAGGTTTGGTGGCGACGGCCTCGACCGTGATCCCGTTATCATGCAGCAAGGCCGCAATCCCCCGCCCTACCTCCCCATACCCCACGACCAGCGCTTTCAAACCCTGCAAGTTACGGCGGCGCTCGGTCATGCGTTTCTTGGGCTCTTTCCACTCGCGCTCGCGCCGCCAGCGATCCGCCGTCGCCAAGTCCTGTGACCAATAGTACAGCGCCGCCATGACCCATTCGGCCATGGGCCGGGCATGCAAACCACGACTGTTGGTCAATGTAACCTCGCTGTCCACGAACTCTGGGAACAGGCTTTTTTCAACTCCGGCGATGGTCAAGTGTACCCAGCGGAGGTTTCGTCCGGCTGACAGCAGCTCGGGTGTGAAACGATGCGCCAGAAGCACGTCGGCATCGGCAAGCTCTTGCACGGCCCGCTCCGCGGATTCCGCAAAGACGATCGTGGCGTGGCCGTCACTCAGAGTATGAACAGCACTCGCCAACTCCGTCTGACGGGCCGGATTTTGTGAGGCAAACGAGACTATTTTGAGGTGGATCATATGCGGTCCTGTTCGCAGGACAATTGCGGCCATAAGGCCGGCGTGGTGTGGATATCTGCATCACTGGCTTTCGCCGATTGCGGATGCAAGGCAGGATGAATGGTGGACGCCGAGCACAATGGCCAGACGAACAAAAATCGGTTGGAAGACGGCGACGCGCCAAGTTCGCGGAAATTCTGCGCACGTTTGCGCCCGTATCACTTAGTCCGTGCAAGCGTTAACGTGGGATCGCGACAGTCCGGTTACGCCAATTCAATATCAATACTTATTCAACATTATCGATAGAATCGCGCTGTTTACAGCGCAGTGCGCAAATGCTGGTCTCCGCAAGCCCAGTTATTGCAGGAGATTGGATGCCTGTTGTCGGCAGTTTGGTCCGGGTACCGGAATTGTAATAGGGTCATCATCCTTTTCACAACGAAGTAATGATGATGTCACATTCCCCCAACTCCCGCGTCCTGCTCTTCGGTCAGAATAGTCTCGAACGCGACGCGTACGCGAATGTCTTAAGCGGCAACGGACTGCACATTGAAGTCGCAGAGGAAAGCGATGACGCACACTACCTCCTCCAAAACCGGCAGATCACGTCCATCGTTGTGCTCGCCAGCGCGAATCAAGCTGCCGGCCGCGAACTGCTGCGCATCCGCAATCAGCATTTCCATAGCGTACCAGTCTACTTCGCCACACCGCCCACGCTTGAGGCCGCGCAAACGCCGGGCGCCGAATCCAGTCTCGCAGTTGCACCGGCGGATGCGCAAACTGCGCCCGTCGCAACGCTGGCCGCACCCCATGAAGATGCGGTTTCCGCACCTCGTCCGGCACAACGCGGCGGACTTCCCACGATTTGGATCAGCCAAACGGAGTATCCGATTCTGTTTCGCGATGCGCGTGAACAGTTTGAGGCGCAGTTCCTAAGAAAGGTCCTGCGGCGCTATCACGGCAACGTCAGCCGCGTATCGCGCGCCATTGACATGGCCCGCCGCAACGTCCAAATGAAGATCAAGCATCACGGAATTGAACTGGCCGAATACCGAGACTTCCCGGACGATTTCTAACCCGAGTGCGCGGGCAACGTTGGAGGCTCTGCTCGGGCCACCAATCTTATTCCAATAGCCAGCAATGTGATTCCCACAGCCATCCACGGCCACGGGACCCAAGCCGAATCTTCGCTGGCCGCCCAGCCGAGTGCTTCAATCGCGTCTCCAAACCGGAACACCAGGTAGCTAAGCGCGTTGTTCACAAAATGCCCAAGCATGGCCGGAAATATTGAACCGGAGCTCACAGCCAAATAGCCCAACAACACACCCAGCACAAACGTCGGCAGCAGGCGATAGGGATTCATGTGCAGAAGCGCGAAGATGCCCGCGACTATCAGAATCGCGGGCCAACGGCCCATCCCCTGTAACATACCGCGCAGCATTACGCCGCGGCAGAGATGTTCCTCGACAATCGCAGGCAGGACTGCGATGATGAAAATGGCTTGCCACATCGGCAAATCGGTCAGGCCCGCAAAAAGATCGGAAAAGTCCTCAAGCATCTCTTCGGGGAACGGGAAATAGGCGTGCTGCAGAGTCGCCAGTTCGACCGTGAGAACCCAGCCGCCCAGAATCGCCAGCGCCGCGCCTATCCACATGCGCGGTCGCGGGAGACGCCAGCCGAAAGTCGGGATTGGATCATAGCCGCCCTGTTTGACCCAGAGCACCGCCAGCGCAGCAATGGCACCCTGAATCATAAACAGCCCGCGAAACATCCCTTGTGACGACGCCAAGGTGCCCACAGCCGCAACGAGAATCAAGGAGACCGCGCCAAGCAGTGCGGCCGAACCAGAATTGGGTACCGAGCCCGGTTCGAGCTTCCGCTTGGCGAAGGGCGTCCACTTCATCTCCTCGGCATGCCGGAACAGGACGCTTTCGCGGTTGAACTGCACAATGACCCAATGCAGCGACAGCGCGGCCAGTCCCGCCGTACTCAGCAACGTAATCGCAAACTCCAGCCACGGTGTGTGCCCCGACATAAGCGTGCGTGTCAACAACGACACGTTTGCAATAGGGATGACCGCCAGAAACGGAGTGAGCTCAATCCCGGGGATCATCGAAACCATGGACGGCAATATGCTGACCACCATTAACGGGGTGAGCAGGCCCTGCCCTTCCTTGTAGCTTCGCGCGGTCACCGCTACAGCCATCGTTACGCCCGCAAACAGCACGGCCAGCGGGAGCATGATGAAGAGAACCAGAACGAGCGAAGACGGCGCCACGGCGAAGCTGCTGATCTCGCCGCCCTTGTCAAACATCTGCACAGCATAGACCATGGTCAGGCCTAAACTGAGCAGATTCAAGAGCGCTGAAATGAGCGCGGCCACCACGACAGCCAGAAACTTGCCGTAGACCAACTCGCGGCGTGACGCCGGACTCACCAGCAGCGTCTCCAACGTTCCGCGCTCCTTCTCCCCGGCGGTCAGATCAATGGCCGCATAGAACGCTCCCGTGAGTGTCATCAAAATCAGGAAGTAACCCAGAAAGCGGCCAAGAACGGAACCGGTTTGTTCCGTCTCTGTTGCGGTATCGAGCGCTTCAATGGCGACGGGTCGAATGTAAGACGTGTCCACGCCAAGTTGGGCAATGCGCTGGGCGACAATGCGGCTTTCGAACTCGTCAACGCCGCGCTCAATTCGGCCGCGCACCTGTTCGGAGAAATCCCGGCTGCTGAGATAGTAGACTTTCATGTTGGCGCGGCGGCCAGCGGCGACGTCAGCGCTGAAGGTCGAATCTAAGGCCAGAGCCGCGTCCAGCTCGCCCGCTCGCAGCTTCTCTTCCCAACCCGTCGAATCCGTGAACTCCAGCAGTTTAGAGGAATCGGCGGCCAGAAGATCACCCGGTTTGGCTGCCGGAGTCAACAGGGCCACGCGTCCCACCTGCTCTTTGAGCTTACCTGCTTGCAGCAAGGATAGCTGCGTGAACCCGATGAAGATCAGCGGATAGAGCAACAGCGGCAGGATCACCGTGACCATCAGCGTCCGCTTGTCGCGGAAGAGGTCGCGCAGTTCTTTGTAGAATACCGTCTTGATGGGAGATACAGCCATAAGTCTCAGCCGAAGTGATTGTCAGTCCATCAATATAACGAAAACGGACGGTCTCGGCAACCGTCCGTCTCATCAGGACATGCCCGCTATTGGCGGGATTTCGGCCTATTCTGCTCGCAGGGCGTCGGCGATCACTTGACGGTGATCAAATGCGATCCGGTCGGGCAGGCCTCCCAGTGGAAACCATCGCGCTTCCCGGGCATCGTCTCCGGCGACGAGCTCACCCGTAACATCGGCCCGGTACACGACCGACAGAGTGTGGAAACGGAAATCCCGACCCGGCGCGGAGTATACGCCTACCAGTCGGAGATTTGCTGCGATCAGCCCGGTTTCTTCACGTAACTCGCGGACAGCCGCATCCTCCGCGGACTCGCCGTAGTCAATGAATCCTCCCGGCAGCGCCCAACCTTCAGGCGGGTTGCGGCGCAAAATCAACAACACACAGCCGTCGCGGATGGCTGCAATGTCGGCGGCCGGAAACGGATTCTTGTAACCAATGACCGGTGCGTTGCAGGCCGGGCAGTTTGTTGTGTATTCCATGTGAGAAAATAGAAGAGCCCGGCGCAATCGTCGGGCTCGTTCAGTCAATTTTTGTTTACTACGCTTGCGGCGTGATGTCCACTTGCACGCCCCAGAATGAGGACATGCGCTGCTTGACTTCCTGCTGCAACTGCTTCAATTCCTGTTTCAAGACTTCAAGGTCCTTCTTGAGCTGCTGCATGCCGGTCCGCAGCCCTTCGCGTAGTTCGGCGAAGCTCATATTCCACCAGCCACTGTTGCCATTGATTGCGCGAGCTTCACCCGAGCTGATCGAGACGCGGGGAGCGTCCGAATCAATTTGCAGACGAAAGTCGCCGTTGGGCACGTTGTCCAACTCAACGCCGACGCGGTGCATTTCCTCTTGCAACTTCTCCATTTCGACGGCCAACTGCTCGGCTTCGGCTTCACCAAATCCAAAATACCACTCGCCATCGCCTGCGTCACCGTAAAAATCCTTGCGATTGGTCAGGGTGACCGGAATCACCATGGACTTGCCGTCGCGCATGATGTGAAAATCCACGGTCTCGTCGGGATCAATATCGCGAATCGCCGCCGTCACGTCGCCTTGATCCGCGACCGACTCCGCGCCAATTTTGGTGATAATATCGCCGGCCTTTAACCCGGCCTTTTCAGCGGGCGAGTCCTTGACGACCTCGGATATCAGCGCGCCGCCCTCAACCTTGAAATAGCTCCGCAGGCCGTCGGAAAGTTCTTGAGTCACCACCCCGGCAAACGCCATCTGCGCGCCGTGCTTCTCGACCCAATTCTTGCCCATCGGGAACGGAGCGTTAGGAGGCACGATCGCCTCAAGTTTGCGATCCAGCTCTTCATCGTTCCCACTCCAGGACCAACTGAATTCGTCACTGTCGCGGCCCTCAAGCTTCACCGTTGCCGTGCGCTCTTTGCCGCCGCGCACATAGGCCAGATTGACCTCGTCGCCCGCCTTAAACTTGTTTAGCTGCACGCGTAGCTCAGCCGGACCGGTCAAACGGACGCCGTTCAGCATGACAAGAACGTCATTGGTCCGCAACCCAGCTTCATCGGCGGGCGAACCAGAAACGGTCTCTTCAACTACGACGCCCTGACCAGCTTCGACCCCATAATCTCCTGAGATGTCGGAGGTCACTTCCGCCGGGACGATTCCGAGGAAGGCACCTTCGGATTTATTGGCTTTGGCGAGGACGACCGTTTGGTCACCAGCCACCACCTGGACACTGGCTCCCGCAAAGGCCGTCGAAACGGCCACGGCAAGCGCCAGCGTTAGCAGACTTAAACTTCTGATAGACATAACCTTACTCCTTGCTCCTCGTTCAACTCGCGGGCACGACCCATGTTTCACGAACAGAATGAGCAAATGTTCCCACAAATGGGGTTGCGGTCACAGCTTCAAATCGCTATACTGGGTCGGTCTATTTAACTGGAGTTATTCAGTGCTGATTTTGTTGCAGAACCGCCGCGACTTCTACCGGGAACTCCTCCCCCGATTGCCAGACCAGGCGCTGGCGGCACGATTGCAAGCGATTGCGGAGCACTGCGCGCCTTCTGACCCAGAGGAGTGGCCGCACGTGAGGGCCGCGCTCGAGCTTGAAGACCCGTGGAAGAAACCCCAGCTCGGCGCCAGATGGGGCCGGACGGCGATTTCCATGGCCGAGGTGTTTGAACGGGCGATTCGGTTCGAAGAGCTTATTTTACAGGCTTGCGCCGAACATGCGGCCTCCGATTTGGCGGTCAACGCCTCGGACCGGCTTGAGAAGCTGCGCATCTTGGCCGATGATCTCCGCTATCACCGGGTCCGTCTTGTAGGCGAATCTTCCTGATAGGAGCGGATTTTGCGCTTCCGGGCCGCATGGATCGTGGCCATGTTCAACATCTTCAATTAAGTGACCCGGATACTAAGGTCAGGCTGGTCGCCCAGGGACGCAATCTCTGGCGCGTCCGCATGCTCTTTCCGAACAAACGAGCCACGGAAATTCCCGAGCAGCTGCGCCAGATCAAAGACGAGCTTGCGCATAACTTCGGAGTCGCAAATCACCGCCTCGAATACGTCGGGCTGATCTCCAAGAAACGCACACACGCCGGCGTCTTGGTGGAGATGCAGATCCGCAGGCAGGATGCACCGTCGGGTGCAGTGCGCCTGCGGTTCGAACCCGCGCAGGCCCCGGACGGTACTGAGTTTTCCGATATGAAGGCCATCATTGATCTGTTCCCGCTCGATGAGTTTGAACAGACATTGACCTTCGCCGCTGTAGAGCAGAAATTGAAAGCCGAAGGTCTGGAACTGGTGCTCGTGAAGTGGCCGATTATACGCGATTTGGTGGACAGTTGCGTAGACCGGCAGGCACCCATTTTTGATCATGTCGTCGCTGAAGGTGTGCTGCCTGATATCGGTATTCCGTCACGCATCAGCTATCCGTGGTTTCCCCAGTCCGATGAGGCAGCTGTTACCGCCTGGATGGGATTGCGCGCCGTGGATGCCGGAGAGGAGTTAGTGGAGGTCAGCGTACCGGTGTCGGGAATGCGCGCGGGGCGTAATGTATTTGGTCGTGAATTGTCGCCGCGCCGGGGAATCGTGACTCGCTTGCAGGGAAGTCACGGCGTTGTTGTCGCGGCAGGCGAGCGCAGGATGCAGGCCCGCGAGCGCGGACTCCTGGTCTTCCGGCGCATCTATTCTGATCGGCGCACCAAGGATTCCCCGCGCGAGATGCCCATGCTCCTTGAGGCGGAGGTCATGCGTATTCGCGGCGTGGACGGTGATGCCGCCGACGTGCAGCGCTGGGAAGAAACTGTGTGGATCAGTGGTGACTTGAACGCCGGTGCGCGACTTCACGTGAACGGCGACTGCGTGATTGACGGGGATGTTCCCGACGGTTGCCAAGTCACCGTGGCCGGCAGTTTACGGGTATATGGTAGTATCGGTGAAGCCGCCGTCACGACCGGTGGACATCTCTGTGTTCACGGCGACTTGAAGGACACACTCTGCGAGGTCGGTCTGGTCGTCCAGATTATTGGCGTCGCCCGCGAATCCGAGATATTCGCACGGGAGATTCTGGCCGATCATCTTGAGGGAGGAACTGCCGAGGCGTTTGCCTCCCCGACCGCCTCCAACGACGTTGTACATTTCAACCGTGAGAAGTTCCTGGCCGAACAACGGGCGGCCGGTGAAGACGCTTTAGCGACCCTGAGGCGGCAGATTACGCAGCTCTACGAGATTTTTGGACCTGAAATTCTTCAGCAAGTGACCCCCGACACCGTCCAAATTCACTTGTTGCGCTGGCTGCGGCAGCAGAAGAACTCCGGGGCAGCGCAGTTTTCGCATCCGCAAGTGCAAGAGCTCCGGACATTGCTTGAACTCGTTCCGTCGCTGCGGTCGCAGATGACCCAGATTGCGGGTGAGCTGCGCTTGGCCGCCCGCGGCCCTTCGTAGCTGCACTTTTTCATCAAGAATCTCTAAAGGCGCGTTGTGCGCCTTTTTTGTTTTCCACAAGACGACTCAATATAGTAAGCATAGCAGCGAGATCGCGAGTGTAGTAACTATAGCGCAACCATATTATAATCCTCTTGGCCCAGTTAGAAGATTGCAGTTTCAGGTTCCAGAGGTTACCTTGGGTAACTTCGACAAAAGCCTGTGATACAATCCGCCCCACCCATCTCTCCGCCGGTCAGCCCGTCCGGCCCGTCGCAAGCCTTAGTTGAGGTCTTGCTGCATGAGATCGCAAATCCACTGCAAGCGGCGCAAAGTACGCTGCGCCTGTGGCATGGCGACACTGCCCTGACGCCTGTGCATCAGGAACGGCTGGAACGACTGGAATCGTCGTTTGATCGAGTGGCTCAGGTCCTCCGCATCGTCCAAACGGTCAAGGATGCCGCCCTGCGCGCGCCCGTACCTGTTGCGGCGGACAAGCTGCTGAATGACTTGGCTGGCGAGTGCCGCGCTGCAGGTGTGGAACTTGCGCTCGTGAGCGAGCTGCCGAGAGAACTTCTGCGCCTGCACGGCGGCACGGTGGCGATCCTGATTGCTGCTTGGGCGAGGTCGGTCAGCACAGCGCCGGCTATGGCGAAAGTGAAGATTCGAACAGCTTGATAACGATTGGCTGATGTTGGTGAATACGCGAATCGGCGCGGCGAACGCGGTGCGCTTCGAATTGACTGCAACGTCCGCGGCGGGATTCGCCGCGGCCATAGGCGAGTTCATGCGCGCTGCCGATGGACTGGCTTATATTGGGGAAGATGATGATGGTGCTTTTGAACTTGTGCTGCACGTTTCAACATGGTTACGACAAGAACGGGTACGGTGAGAGAAAGCTGAATTTATGACAGACTTGACACAAATTTTGGTGGTGGACGATGATGCGCAGGTGTTGGCCGGATTTCGCGAAGTCCTCGGACGCGCAGGTTTTGCCGTCGTCGCCGCAAGCTCGGGGCAAGCCGCCGTCGAGCTGTTGTCTCAAAGGACTTTTAACGTTGTCTTGACCGACCTGTTCATGCCGCGCGTCACTGGCATGGATGTTCTGAACGCTGCACTGACGGCCGATCCCGACTGCGTGGTTATCGTCGTCACCGGCTTCGCCTCAGTGCGCGGAGCCGTGGATGCGTTGCGCCGGGGCGCCGCCGATTACGTCATTAAACCTTGTGACGACGCCGAATTGCTGCACCGCATCCGTCTGGGGCTGGAACGTGCCGAGATGCGAGCCGAACTGCGCGCCAAAGAGCTTGACAGCGAGAAGATGAAGGCGATTGCCCAGACTGCGGTCACGGTCAATGATCAAATTAACACTCCGCTCAATGTTATTCTGAACAGCGCCGAGTATATTCGTTTGACCAAACTGCCCGACGCGCCGGAAGTTCGCCAGTCGCTTGACTTCATCGTGCAAGAGGTCGCCAAGATCAAGTCGGTCATCCAGAAGCTCGCAACGGTTGCCAATCCGTCGCGCACACGCGAGTATTCCGTCGGCCAGCATCGTATGATTGATCTTGACGTACCGCGGGCGCGGGCGATCCCAATTTCGAGCGATCCCTCGCGGCGCCAGAAGATACTCGTAGTGGATGACGAGCAGTTCATGGTACATACGTTGTCGCGCATTTTGGAAGTCCTGGGTTACGACGTCGTCTCGGCGTTCGGAGGCCGCGAAGCATTTGACAAATTTGCCTCGGAAAAGGTTGATTTGGTGGTGAGCGACGTGCACATGCCCGACATGAACGGCATCGAACTCATGTCGTCCATCAAGTCCCGCCACCCCGAGTTTCCAGTGATCTTGGTCACGGGATACGGCGTTGAAGAGGCCCGCAAGACCGCCGGCGAATACCACGCGGACGGTTTTCTCGGCAAGCCGTTTCGCATTGAAGAACTGCGGCAGATCATAGAACGTGCACTGCCCACCAATAACGCCGCGGCGTAGTCGAATCATGAGTTTTGAAAGGCAAGCACTATCTCGAGCAGCATGAACAAGCACGGACGTCGGGTACTGATCATTGATGATGATGCGATCATATGCGAGATCGCCGAGAGCTTCTTGAGTGAATCCGGCTGGGAAGTCGCCCACGCCTATTCGCCTGCCGACGCGCTGCAGAGTATGGCGGCCGAAGATTGGCCGGTCGTGTTCTGTGACGTACACTTGCCCGGTGATTCCGGCGAGCTGCTGGCTGCATTGCGGCTCGACTTTCCGCGCACTCAAATCGTTATGATTACCGGCGATCCCACTGTGCTCAGCATGCGCCAGGCTATTCGCGCCGGAGCGTATGACTATCTGCTCAAACCCCTGCGACGTGAAGAGCTGCTACGCTCCGCAGAAATGGCCTTTGACCGAAACGAGCTGATCACGCAGCGGGATGCGCTCGAGCTTGACAATGCGCGCTACCGTGAACAGCTTGAAGGCGTTGTCATGCGGCGCACGGAGCAATTGCGGGACAGCGAGCTGCGCTATCGCACGCTCTTTGATCATGCCGCCGATGCGATTTTTCTGCTTCGCCCGCAGGACGGCACGATTCTCGAACTCAACGGCGCGGCCGGCCGCCTGCTCGGGCTAAAAGCTGCGGATGCCAGCGGCAAACCGTTCCGCGCCTTCGCCGGTGCGCAGCTTGACTTCTGTCTGTTGGAACCCGGCGACGACTATCGCGTCTGGCATCTCCCGGGCGTCATGATAAACGACAGTGAACGCGACTCGCACCGGGTCAACATGACGCTCAATCGAATTCGCCTCGAAAACGACGTCGTATTGCAGGTCGTCGCGCGTGAAACCGCCGCTCATGACGAGCTTGAACAGCGCGCTGAATTGCTGGAACTTGAATTGATGAGCGA
Organism: bacterium; assembly: GCA_016702305.1. Classification (NCBI taxonomy): domain Bacteria; species bacterium. The sequence goes on along the minus strand of JADJEH010000002.1, from coordinate 710,905 downwards.
ACAGCGGCTGGCAACGATTGGCCTGCTCGCCAGCGGTGTGGCGCATAATATCAATACGCCACTCATGGGGATCTACGGTCTGGCGCAGGTCATCAAAATGCAGCATCCGGACATTGACGGAATTGACGGCGTGATTGCACAAGTTGAACGAATCAACGCCATCATCCGCAATTTGATGTGGAAAAGTCGCCAGGAGCAGGAAATGGCGCGGCAGTTGATTGACATAAACACCCTGCTGCAAGAGGAGCTGCGATTCCTGGAAGCCGACATGGAATTCAAGCACAATGTCGAGAAGCGCTTTGAATTCGCGCACGACCTGCCGCCGATCTTTGGACGATACAGCGACTTTTCGCAGTCCTTGACGAACTTGTTCCGAAACGCGCTTGATGCAATGCATGACCGAGAACTGAAGCAGCTCGTGGTGACGACAACTTACGCGGATGATTGTATTCACATTTCCGTGCAAGACTCCGGCATTGGCATCGCGGCCGATCATTTGGAAAAGGTCTTTGACCCATTTTTCACGACCAAGCCCGCCGTCGGAAACACCGAAAATGGCACGCCGACCGGTACAGGTTTGGGATTGTCCACGGTCAAAAAGCTGCTCACTCCTTACGGCTGTCAGTTTGATATTCAGAGCGAACCCGGCGCTGGTACGCGCTTCACGCTGGCCATTCCTGTGGCACAGAACCAGCCGCGTGACGAGGAGCTTGAAGAAGCGAATTACTGACCGTTATCCGCGACAATATCAAAGGCCCGCTGAATTTCAGCGGGCCTTTTGTTTCATGTGCTTTCGACGAAATCATTCGCAATGCGGCGGGCAACTGCGTCGGCGGGCTCCGTGAACGACCGTTCAGTCCAAATCGCGCGCGGATCACGGCGATACCAGGTTAGCTGCCGTTTGACGTAGTGGCGAACCGCTTGTTGAATGGCCGCCCGCATGGCCGCGTGATCGCACTCGCCGCGCAAATAGGGGAACACTTCCTGATAACCGTGCGTCCGCAACGCGTTGCAGTTGCGCTCTGTAAAACCCGCGGCAGCTAACGCCCGCACTTCGTCCACCAAACCGTTCGCGATCATCTCATCGGCACGGGCATTGACGCGCTCATAGGTCTCCGCGCGATCACCGTAGAGGAAATACAGTTTGAACCGGTGCTGCAGCGGCACGGTGGTACTGCGCATGCGATCGGAAAGCCGTTCACCTGTTGCCCGAAAAAAACCGATCGCGCGCAGTGCACGATGATGGTCGCCGCTGAGTGTGCGATCGGCCATGGAGGGATCCACTTCGCGCAGCTCGCGCATCATCTCGTCACCGCCGCGGCGATCCCACTCCGCCTTCAACGCGGCATAGTTCAATTCAGGTTCAGCGTCGCTATCGTAGAGTCCGTCCAGCAACGCCTTTAGGTACAGCATCGAACCGCCGACAACGACGGCCCGCCGTCCACGATCAATCAACGACTCTATGCGTTTGCGGGCCGCGCGCGCGAAGTCACCGGCACTCCACCGCTCTTTCAGTGACATTGAACGCACGAAATGATGCGGAACGGCGGCAAGCTGCGCCTCTGTTGGCGGTGCGGTTCCGATATACAGTTCGCGGAAGACCTGCCGTGAATCGGCGTTGATAATTTCAGCGTTCAGGCACTGCGCGAGCGGGATCGAGACTTCCGTCTTCCCGGACGCCGTCGTTCCGGTCAGAACGAGAACGCGCGGCGCGCTATCCAATGCGACCGAAACGATGGTCTAACTCGCTTAGTTTAATCTCGATGAAAGTGGGACGTCCGTGCGGGCATGAACCGGGCTGGTTCGTCGCAAAGAGTTCGTCCACCAAAGCCGTCATCTCGTCCAATGAAAGTTCATCACCCGTGCGAATTGCAGCCTTGCACGCAAAGCCCGCCGCGAGCGATTCGCGCGGACCAAGTCGCGTACGTCGAAACTCTTCGTACTCCGTGATCATCTCGCGGAGCATTGACGCCTCGGATGCGCGACGCAATCCCGCAGGAACCGCCTCGATGCTGTAAGCGCGAGGTCCGAAGTCGCGCAGCACGAATCCAAACGTCGCGAGGTCGGGGCGCATTTCCGCGAAGGTGGCATCTTCTTCCGGCGTCAGTTCAAGCAACAAGGGAAAGAGCAATTGCTGTGATGGAAAAGACCGTTGGTCAAAGCTGCGCAACGCCCGTTCATAGAGCACACGTTCATGGGCCGCATGTTGATCAATGATGGCCAGCCCTGAGCGTATCGGCGCAATCAGGTACTTGGCATGTACCTGATAGATCTGCGCACGCAGTTTGGCCGCAGGTGCGGGTTGTGATTCAGGCGAGCTCGAATGATACGCAGGGGGTGAATAGGCCGGAGCGGCGGGGCGCATGTCGTCGCGAAACGGCAGCGAATGACCCGACGCAAATAGACTCGCGGGATCCGTTGGAGCGGACGGCGGTTCCCACGCGCGCCGCAATTCGCCAAGCGCTTCCTGTTGCCCTTTCAGTGCGCTCCGCAGAGCTTCGAAAACAGCCGCGTGCACACGGTGCTCGTCGGAGAACCGGACTTCGCGTTTGGCCGGATGCACATTCACATCCACACCGGTCGCGGCCAGATCAATGAACAGAATGTAAAAGGGCCACTCACCTTCATCGAGCCAGTCACGCAGAGCTCCGCGAGCTACGCCGGCAAGACCTGTACTTTGGAACGGCCGCTGATTCACATAGAGAAACTGATCGCCGCGTCCGCGACGGTTCAGTTCACGTTTTCCCAAGACTCCGTGAACACGAACTCCGCGCAATTCAAAATCAAGGGCGAGCAACTTGTCGTTAATTCCCACGCCGAATACGTCGCTCAGCCGATCGGCGAAAGTCCCGGACGGCCAGACAAATTGCAGCGATTCGCCATGACGAAAGGTCCAGGCCACCTGCGGAAAGGCCAGCGCGTACGTACGCAGTGTGCGTATCGCATGCGATAACTCGGTAGCGTCGGCCTTCAGAAATTTTGCACGCGCCGGTGTGTTAAAGAACAGCGATCGCACCCGCACCAAGGTGCCAACCGGGGCGGCTACCTGCTCTTGTTCGGCGATGTCGCCGCCGACCACGTGCAAGCGCGTGGCCGCGTCCGTCTGGGCATCACGTGACATGATTTCAAAGTCGCTCACGGACGCGATACTGGGCAGCGCTTCGCCGCGAAAACCCAGTGTTTCGATGGCAAACAGGTTTGACCCTTCGGTCAGCTTTGAGGTCGCGTGCCGTTCCAGGGAGAGCAGCAGGTCGTCGCGCGACATGCCGACGCCGTCATCACGCACGGCGATCAGCTCTCGGCCCGATCCTTCGAGCTCAATGGCGATCTTTGTTGCCGAGGCGTCCAGAGCATTGTCCACCAATTCTCGCAAAACAGCGGCAGGGCGTTCAATGACTTCTCCTGCGGCAATCTGGTTGACCAGATGCTCCGGTAGTATGCGAACTTTAGCCACGCAGTTTGGCGGCCACAGCGCCGCGAACAGCAGCAAGCAACGCGCGGGCGGTCTGGCGTGCCTCCGCGACTTCCGACCGTAGCGTTCGTGCCGCGTCGTCGTCACGGTCCACGATATTAATTAACACATTATTGGCAGCGCCGTCCATACCCGCCAAGAGCATTTCAGCGCCGGTCGCCGCATCAGAAACCGTGTTCGGATTGCCTTTGTCAACGATGGTCAAGGCATGCGCCAAGGCGGCGCAGCACATCTGCATCGTCTGCCGCGGTACCTCAATCGTCTGCGCGCTGGCTTCTGAGATTTCACGCTGCTTGTGTGCGCGTTCTTCGTCGGTCGTCTCGGGCAGGCGATTCGCAACGCGAAAGCGCGAGAACGCCCACGTGTCCTCGTCCACTTGCACGGTCAATTTGTGACGCAGTCCGTCAAGCTGGCCTTTTACGTCGGATAGCAGGCCAGCCACCGATTCAAACCCCTTCTTACCAATGCTGAATTCGCAAACCATCACGAGCAATGCTGCGCCAATCGCACCGGACAACGCGGCCGCACTTCCGCCACCCGGCGCGGGTGACTTCGCGGCGATTTGTTCGACAAAACCAATGACAGGTTGATAGACGAGCTTGGCGGGCATATCGGGAAGTGCGGACATATCAGAATCCTAATTGTTGATTGCGTATTCGATGATCTTCTTCGCCGGATCAAAGGCATTGAATGAAGATAGACCAAGCTTCTGCTCCGCGAGCTCGATAGCCTCACGCGCGGAACGCGGGCGCGGCAGTTTGTCGCGCCATACATAGTAGTCAGCGGCAAGCAGGAGCGCTTCAAGCGGGATCAGCCCCACAACCTCGGAGCCAAAAACTTCGAGATTCCGGCGCTCCGCCTCGAACAGCGTCTGCTCGTAGGCAATGTGAGGCGAGGAGACGAGGTAGTTCGTAAGGTTGATCGAGACTTGACAGAAGCGCTCTTGATCAAGATATACGCCCATCGCCTTGCAGTTCTGCAGCGGGCCGGGATGAAAGACCTTCTTGCCGGTCTCTGTCAGCACGTCGGTTCCATCGGCATGCGCAAGGGGCCATCCCATTTGGCGAATATGCAGCGCCATGTCATGCACCGCAGCCACATCCGCCGTGCGCACATTGACATTGTAGGCGACGAGAAAAAAGCGCGCGCCGGTAATCACGCATCCGAACTTCGGCACAAACCGGTGCGGTCCGTATTCGGGTTTCCATTCATCCTGAGTCATCTTTTCGGGCAGCGCTTCATACTCACCTTTGCGAACAAACGCGAGATTCTTACGCTCAGGACGCGCCGCGGCCGCTTCGTAGAGGTACACCGGAATGCCCAGTTCGGAACCGACGCGTTCGCCATACTGCCGCGCGAGATCCGCGCACTCCGCCATCGTGATGTTTCGCACAGGCACGAACGGCGCGACGTCCACCGCGCCGCTGCGCGGGTGCTCGCCGCTGTGCGCGGTCATGTCAATCTCCTCCGCGGCGGCTGCTGTGAGACGGAATGTCGCTTCAACGCAGGCCTGCGGCTCGCCTGCGTATGTAATGACGCAACGATTGTAGTCACCGTTGGGATCCACGTCGAGCAGCTTGACGCCGGGAACGGTGGTCACGACGCTCGCCACCCGGTCAATCTTGGCGCGGTCGCGGCCCTCCGAAATGTTCGGCACGCATTCGACGATTGCTTGTTGATCGTTCATGTTAGTTTGCCGCGCGGTATACAGCGCGCACGATTGTGTCCTGAATATTGCGAACGTAGTGCGGCGAGCAGCGGAAATTATTGGCGAGAATCGCAAAAGCGACGCGCCTGCCGTCGTCAAGGGCCATGTAACCGGCCAGTGCGGAAACGTGAGTCATCGTGCCGGTCTTCGCACGCACACGGCCCAACATGCCCTCGGTAGACAATCTGCCGCTTAGCGTGCCGTCCATTCCTGAATGCGAGAGCGAGGCTTCAAATCCATCAGCGTTCTTGCCCTTGCCCATTTTGGCGAGCAGGTCCACAATCGCCCGCGCTGACACGATGTTTTGGCGGGACAGACCACAGCCGTCTTGCAGCGAAAATTGATCGCGGCGAATGCCAAGCTCGCGTGCGAATTTCTGCACACCCCGCAATCCCGCGTCAGTGTTGCCTTCGCCGTACTGCTGCAGCCCGATCGCGGAAAGCAGATACTCCGCCAAGTAGTTGTCGCTTTCCTTGTTGACAATGGACGCAATCACGGACAATTCGGGCGACGAAAACTCCAACAGCGTGTTCGCCAACAGACCGCCATCGCGAGTTTGAACGACCTGACCTGCGACTTCGATGCCCTTACGCTTTAGGGCCTCACTAAGCGCATGTCCAAAATACAGGGCGGGATTCTGAATGGGAAACCAGATATATTGCGAATCATCACCGCGCGCCATGACGCCCGACAGTTCAAGCTCATCTCGACAGGGCATAACGTGAAACTCGATCCAGCTTTCGTTGCTGGGCGACGCGGTTAACACGTCATTGTAGATTTTGATGCCGGCAAACGGGGGGTTGATCGTGACGATCGCGGGATCGCCCTCCGACAGCCCCGGAGCGATCTCGATGTGGCATACGTTGCTGTTGTAGCCCGCGCCGTCCACGGCTGGCGCGAAGCCTTCCCGCAAGTCTCCCATCTCCCACACGCCATTGCCGCAGGTGCGGTCGAAGCGATTGACCGTGATATCCAAATTGCCCGCGACTTTGCGCAGCCCTTTGCCGTGAAGTTCATCGGCAATTTTGTCCAAGGCCGGGCGGCCCAGGTCCTTGCGCGACTTCGGCTCAAACATCGGATCGCCACCGACGACTACCTGCAAGTTACCGTTCAGCGTACCACCGCCGTCCAGCGGCGCGGAGGAGCAGAACTTGGTGACCATGCGATAGTCCGGTCCCAGCAGACTGAAGGCCGCGGCCGTTGTCCAGAGCTTAGTGACCGACGCGGGGATTAACAGTAGATCCGCATTGCGTTCGAGCAGCGATTCGCCGCTGGATAGATCGGTGAAGAGAATGCTCCACGAGGCGCCCGCAGCGGCGTCCAGCGCCACGAGCGAATCGAGACGCTCCCGCAGATCGGTCGCTCGCGCAACGGACGAACAAAGCACGAGCACGGCCGCAAACGCAAGGTGAGCAGTCTTAGCCGCGCGGATGAAACGAGCGCACCGTTTCCGTGAGATAGTCGCGGTCGAGATGAGTGTAGATTTCCGTGGTCGTAATGGACGAATGGCCCAGCAGTTCCTGAACGACGCGTAAATCTGCGCCGCCTTCAAGCAGATGTGTGGCAAAGCTATGTCTGAGGGTGTGAGGAGAGATGTGGTGAGTGAAACCGGCCTGTTTGCATAACGCGCGCAAGGTCGCGGCACAGCCGAATCGTGTCAGGGGCAAACCTGAACGCGTCAAAAATACAAAATCTTCCGCCCGGTCGGGAAGCGGCACAGGCGAGGAATCCGGGGCTGTGCCGCGCAGGAAACTGCGGCCCGACTCCAGATACGCGTGCAACGCGGCGGCCGCTTGCTCACCAAACGGACACAGGCGTTCCTTATTGCCCTTGCCGCGAATACGCAGCACGCGCTCGCTGAAATTCGTTTGCCGCAATCGCAGTCCGCACAATTCGGATACACGAAGGCCGGCAGAGTAAGCAAGTTCGATCAACGCGCGATTCCGCAGATTGACGGGTTCGTCGCCCACAGCGGCGCGGAGCAGAGCTTCAATATAGTCCAGCTTGACCACTTTCGGCAGACTGCGGCCAATCTCGGCGCCTTGCAATTCCGCGGAGGGATCGGCGGGGATCCGCCGTTCGCGCAGCAGCCAACGATAGAAATTGCGGACGGCGGCCCGCCTGCGGTTTTCCGTTCTGGCCGAAATGCCACCCGACGCGGACGCAAAGGCGGCGTGGAGGTCCGCTGGCGTCGCCGATGGCAGATCGCGGTGCCGTTCCTGCAAGCTCGCGGCGAAACGCTGCAGGTCGCGACGATAGGCCGCGACCGTATTGGACGCAAGCTGGCGCTCGTACTTGCGCGCGCGCAGCCACTCCTCGATCAGGCGTGACGATTGATCAGCTTGCGCGGACGAAGGGATTGTGGAGCTTTTCGTGTCCAACAGTGGTCGGCTCGCCATGACCGGGATAGATGATCGTCGCGTCCGGCAGCGTGTAAATCTTGGCGCGAATCGCGTCGTAAAGCTGGCGTTCGCTGGCGTCGGGAAAATCCGAGCGCCCGACCGATTCGTAGAACACCGTATCGCCCGCGATTAGCTGCCCCTCGGCATAGAACACGAGCGAGCCGGGCGAATGACCCGGCACGTGATAGAGGGCGAATTCGATATTGCCGCAGCGCAACGTGTCGCCCTCAACCAAGGTCTCGTCGGCGTCGGGCGACACAACCTCCGTTCCCGTCCACGACGAGAGATTGAGAATGGGATTCGTCAGCTTGGGACGGTCCAACGGGTGGATACACAGCGGCACATTCAACGCGGCTTTGGCAAGGCCATTCTCCGCGATATGATCCACATGCCCGTGCGTGTTCACGATGCGAATGACCTTCAAATCGCGCGCGGTAATCCACCGCAGAAGATACTCCGTTTCGGCGCCGGGATCAAACCAGATCGCTTCGCGAGTTTCGTCGCACCACGCGATTATCGTGTTCATCGCATAGGGACCGACTTCGCGCGTCTCGATCTTTAGCATCCGGCGGCCTGGCTGAGGCGGGCGAAGTTCCCGAGAAAGTCACCCGTAAACAACGCGCTGCCCGCGACCAAGCGCTGCGCGCCGGCCTCGACGACAGACGGTGCGGTGACCGGATCGACGCCGCCGTCCACGGACAGCATGAACTCGCCGTGTCCGGATTGCTGCAACACCCGCAGCGTAGCGAGCTTTTCCAATGCCAATGGGATGAACTTCTGGCCGCCAAAGCCGGGATTGACGCTCATGATCAGCACGACGTCGCACAGAGGCAGCACATGCTCGATCAAAGCAACCGGCGTGGACGGATTGAGCGAGACGCCCGCCTGACAACCGTGTTCCTTGATCTGCGTTAGCGTGCGATGCAGATGCGGACAGACTTCGGCATGAACCGTGATGGCATCGGCACCCGCGCGCGCGTAATCCGAGATGGAACGCTCGGGCGCCTCAATCATCAGATGCACGTCGAGCTCGAGTTTGGTAGCCTTGCGCAGCTGGGCTATGATCGGCGGGCCAAACGTGAGGTTCGGCACAAAGTGGCCGTCCATCACATCGCAGTGCAGCACGCCTGCGCCCGCCTGCTCGCAGCGGCGTAACTCTTCTGACAAATGCAGGAAATCCGCGGATAGCAAGGACGGCGCGAGATGCACTGCCGTTTGTGCGGAAAGTTTCATCAATCGGCTTCCGATGGTGGAGGAGTCTCTGCGGCGGTCGAATCAGCGGACAGTTGCGGCACCGCGACCACCAGGTCCACTTCGGTGTCCTGCTCAACTTCCGTTCCTGACAACAAACTTTGGGCGATCACCGTGCCGGCAACATAGAGATTCGTTTCGTGACGCGAGATGTTCCCCAGTTTCAACCCGGATTCGAGTATGGCCTGGCGAGCTTCGTGAAGCGAAATATCCACCAGAGTCGGAACGATGATTGAACTGGGCCGCGGTCCCAGCGATATCGTCAACTGCACCGGCTGGCCGCTCACGACCGGGGCACCAGGCTCGGGTCGCTGTTTGACAATTCCGCCCTTAGGCACTATCGCCGAAAAGTCGTAGCCGTAATCCGATGACGAGACGAGCAGTCCCATGTTCCGGCACTCAATCTCGGCGGTGCGCTGGTCCAAACCGGTCAAATCCGGGATGCCTGATGCCGAGCCTTCACGCGCAGGAACAAGGTGAATCGTGCGCCCCGGCTTCGCCATGGCACCAGGCAAAGGGCGCTGTTCCAGAACCGTACCCGCTGCCATTTTGCCGCCTAATTTGGCCGGTTCTTCAACGATGCGAAACTCATTGTGCTCGGCCAGAGTCCTGGCTTCGGCAACGGTCAACCCGATCAAGGAAGGCACCGCCACTTCCGCACCGTGACGAGTATAAAGGGGCATGATGATCCATTCCATCATCATGCCCGCAAAAAGGAAAATCAAACCGAAGAGTAGTGCGATCGCGCCGAACGTGCGCAGACGATCGCCTGCCGCACGAGGTTCAGTCATGGTCAGTGTGACATGCGCCGCAAGCGAGTTGCGTACGCGCCGTCCGTTTCGTGAATATGAGTAAAAGTCTCAAGGTCGCCATGTTCACCCACAACGGTCTCAGGGAGGAAACCGCGCGCGTCTTCGCGCAGAAAATCCGGATGTGTCTTCAAGAACGCCTGCACGATCTCGACATTCTCGGAGGGCAATATGCTGCACGTCGAATAGACCAGCACGCCGCCGGGTTTGACCAATTCCGCCGCTCGATCCAATATCTCGTGCTGCAGCGCGTGCTGCAATCCGATATGGTGGCTCTTGCGTCGCCAGCGCAGGTCCGGCTGCTTGCGCAGCAGCCCCGTCGCACTGCACGGCACATCGGCCAGCACTCGATCAAATTGTCCGTCGCTAAACTGAGTCGCGTCGGCTTCCATGATCACAACGTTTTGCGCCGCCACGCGGGCGACATTCTCCCGCAGCCTGGTCAATCGCAAGCCGTCAACGTCCACCGCCGTAACCATTCCCGTCCCGCCTAGTTTACGCAGGATCGCCAACGTTTTGCCGCCGGGAGCCGCGCAAAGATCCAGAACACTGTCACCCGGGGCAGGATCGAGCAACGCCGCTGCCAATCCAGCGCTTTCATCTTGTACGGTGATGCGCCCTTCGTCCAACCACGGCTGAACAATCGGGAATGAGGGCGCGTGAAGCCGGTAGTAGCCCTCAAGAAACAGCGAGTGTTCCCACTGCACAGCATGTTGATCCAAATCGGCCTCAAAAGCATCGGCGCCGGTTGGATCGGTCAAAAAGACCGTGATCGGAGGCCGCTGATTGGTCACGTCAAGCGCCCGCTCCGCCTCTTCCGCGCCGAACCGTTCGACCAGTTCGCGCACGATCCAACGGGGCATCGAGTACAGAAATGAGAGCCTCGCCAGGTCATCAGCACCGTCAGGAGGCGTATTCCAGCGGTCGCGTTCCCGCGCCAGACGCCTGAGAATCGCATTCGTCAACCCGCCCGCCTTCTTCCCCAGCCTCTGAATCGCCAATTCGACGGTCTGACTGACCGCCGCATGGTCTGGGATCCGATCCTGTCCATAGAGCTGGTAAGCCCCCATCCGCAGCAATATGCGCGTCACGGGGTCGGCCCGGCGGTAATCACCATGAAAAACAGGCGTCAGGATGCTATCCAGTCGGCCACGCCAACGGATAGTCCCCCAATAGAGGTCGGCCGCTAAGGCGCGATCACTGCCCCGTAGCTGGGATGTTCCCAGGTACTTTGACAGAACCTCGTCCGCGTACTCCTCCGTTTTTTCGAGTTCGGTTAGCGCGTCCGCCGCGACGACGCGTGCCGAAGAAGCCGTTGTCCCCATTGGCATCTGAATCCTTGTGAAATTAAGCAAATCTGTGACAGAAACGCAACACTGTGATAAGCTCACGTATTGACATCTCAAGGGAATTTACGTTATTTAGACTCCGCTTTGGCCGATAGAGTTTCCATGCCCCACCGAACCTCTCATTATCTTCAGTATGCCGCAATTCGCGGCGTATTTGCTATCTTGCGGTGGCTGCCCCGCCGCGGCCGCGCTGCCATTGGTGTCGGATTGGGCCGAATTGCGTTCCTGCTGGGCATTAGGCGAAGGGTTATGGCGGCTAATCTGCTGCAGGCCTTCCCCACCCTGCCACCTCAAGGCGTCCGCACCATGACCCGGCGCTGCCTCGAACATTTTGGCACCGTGGCGACGAATCTGGAGGCACCACTCCGAATGACGGCGGACGAGGTCCGCGATTGGGTGCTCTTTGAGGGCCTTGAAACCATGGACAACGCGGTCCGCGGTGGTCAAGGCGGAATCGTTGTTTCCGGTCACCTCGGCAATTGGGAAGTCATCGGCGCCGCCTGCGCCCGACTGGGCTATCCGGTGTCCTTTGTTGTGACAACCCAGCGGAACAAGCTTGTGGAAGCGTGGCTGGACAATCTGCGGCGTGACGCGGGTGTCGAGATCATCCCACGCAAGCAGGCAATCAAGGGTGTGCTGAACGCTCTGAAGCGAAACCGGATCGTGGCCATTTTGATTGACCAGGACGCTCATGAGGACGGCGTCTTCGTGCCGTTCTTTGGCCGCCTCAGTTCCACTCCGCGAGGCCCTGCTGTGTTCCATCTGCGAACCGGCGCCCCGCTAATCTTCATGCAGTCTTATCGCCTTGAAGGAGAGTTCTACCGCGGAAGGTTGACACACGTCAACGTGCCTGAGAATGCGACACAGGAGAGTATCATGGCGGACCTGACTGCCCGCCTTGAGCAGGCGGTTCGACAGGCCCCTGAACAATGGTTTTGGATGCATCGCCGATGGAAAACCACCCCGCCCGAGTTCTCATAATTGACACCGCCTGGCTCGGTGACGTCGTGTTCTCCACAGCGCTCGTCGGGGCGACGCGGCAGGTGTGGCCGGAGGCGGAGATTCATTTTCTTACGGCACCGCGCGCGCAGGCGATCATGACCGAGCATCCGCAGATCCATCGCTTATGGGTCTTTGACAAGCACGGCGCGCAGCGAGCCATGAATGCCGTTTTGACTTTGGCGGACGAGCTGAATCAAGTAAGGTTCGATGTCGTACTATGCGCCCATCCCTCGCTGCGCTCGCGCTTGCTGTGCGCGCGGCTTGCGGCACCGGTGAGGGTAGGCTATACGGGATTTGGCGAGCGCTGGGCGTTCACGCACACCGCGCACAATAGCCTCGCGATTGAGCCGGATCATGTTGAGCGCCGTCTGAATCTCCTGCGGGCGCTGGTTCCGGTGACGATCACGCCTCCGTTACGAATCGGGCTAAACGCCACCGAGCGCAGTTGGGCTGACGACTATCTCAAGCAACTCGATGGCACCGACCAACCACTGCTTGGCCTCGTGCCCGGTTCGGCCCGACTAACGAAACAATGGGGCGTGGAACAATTTATCGAACTTGCGCGTATCTGGTGCAAGCGAACCGGCGGCCGGACACTGGCGGTGCTCGGCCCGACGGAAGCGCCGATGCGCCCACACTTTGAAAAGTCCGGGCAGCCGATCCAGGTCGTTGAATCCGGCCTGCGGCAATGCGCGGCGTTGCTTCAGAGATGCCACTCCGTCGTCGGCAACGACACGGGCGTTTCCTTTGTCGCGATTGCGGCGGGCGCCCCGCGGGTGGTCGTGCTTTATGGCAGCACGCAGGTGAATTATCGTTTTCCAGCGCCGCATCGGGCCATCGCCGCCGGGGTACCGTGCTGTTTGCCGCGCACCGGACACGGTCAGGCGCGCTGTAAGTGGACGGGCGATGCACCGTGGTGCATGAGCCAGATTTCGCAAGAGCAAGTCCTGCAACATATATTACCTGGTCCTTAAACGGAGGATGTTTGGAATCGGTCCTGCTGTTTCCATTTGCTGAGTACTGGTCATTCTATGCTGGCTTCACGTTGTTCGTGCTGGGGATGCTGGCGCTTGATTTGGGCGTTTTCCATCGCGAAGCACATGAGGTGACATTCAAGGAGGCTGCGACCTGGGGCAGCATTTGGATCGCCCTCGCGCTGGTCTTCTGTTTTGGTCTCTATGAGTACGCGCAGTGGAAATTCCCGCAGGATGCGCGGCTCCTGGCTATCCCGGGATTTGATCCGCAAGTCGCCGCGCGGCAAGTCACGCTTGAGTTCCTGACGGGATTCGTGGTTGAGAAGTCGCTCGCCGTGGACAACGTGTTTATCTTCGTTGTCGTGTTCTCGTTCTTTGCCATTCCGCAGAAGTACCAGCACCGCGTGCTGTTCTACGGGATCATTGGCGCGCTGCTGTTCCGAATTATCTTCATCGCGCTGGGTTCGGTGCTGATGCAGTATAAGGCGGTCGTATTTGTCTTCGGGCTGTTTCTGATCGGGACCGGTATCAAGATCATCTTTGCGCCGGAGAAGGGCGTGGATCCCGACAAGAACCCGTTGATCAAACTGCTCAAACGGTTCTTACCGGTCACCCCTCAGCTCCATGAACAACGTTTTCTGATTCGCCAGAACGGGATGCTCTACGGAACGCCGCTGTTGGTGTGCCTGGTGTTCATCGAAATCTCGGATATCATCTTTGCAGTTGATTCCGTGCCCGCCATTTTGCTTTGACTAAAGAGCCGTTCATCGTCTTCACGTCCAACGTCTTCGCGATTCTTGGTCTGCGTTCGCTGTACTTCTTGCTGGGCGGCCTGGTCACGAGGTTCCGCCTGCTGAAATACGGCTTGGGCCTGATTCTGGTCTTTGTCGGACTGAAGATGGTATGGCTGAACGAGAAGTTCGATGGCCACTTCCCGATCACCTGGTCGTTGGGTATAATCGGCGCGATTCTGGCAATCTCGATCGCAGCCAGTTTGTTTGCGACGCGCAAAGATCCGCCCGCGGCAAAGCGGTAGCAACAGCATATCCTGATCAAAAAGAAAACCGCCGAAACTCGTGAGCTTCGGCGGTTTGTTTTCGTTGGGGTTCTGCGTCAGTTTGTCGCGGACGCGCTGGCGGCTTGGGGTGCGACGACCAGTTTGTGCAGCAGCTCTTGCACGAGGCTCTTCAGCGACTGCGGCGACGCCGTTTCTTCGAAGTGCGCCAATACGATCGCCGGATCAAAGCGGCCGTCTGATAGCGCCATCACGCTCTCGACATGGTTTCGCAGTTGCTGGACGTTCTCCGGCCATTCCACGCGCGTCAGCAGTTCCATATAGTGATAGGGAACGCTTGGTCGGCTGACGCGCTCGCGTTCAGCGAAGTTGCGCAGAATATCTGACACGAGGTACGGAATATCCGCGTTGCGCTCGGTCAGTGTGGGCATCGTCAGGACAGACGATGAGAGCTGGCTATATAGCTCTTCCGAGAACATGCCCCGCGCCAGCCGTTCGGCAAGGTCACCGGTATGTCCGGTGCACATCAGGCGGAAATTGACCGTGCAGCGCTCGCCGGCCGCTGTGGTGAAGGCCGCTGAACTCAGAAGCTGCGAGATCCGCTCTTGGGCCACAGGGCCTAACTCTTCAACGTCACGCAGCAAGAGCGTTCCTCCTGCAGCGCGTGCGAGCGCTCCGCTTTCGCCCTGTGCGTTGCCAAATAGAATGCTCTCGCAGGCATCCGGTGTCAAGCGCGCCGCTGCAACCGCCACGAATGGGAGAGGTCCGCGTGAAGACGAATTGTGTATGGCGCGAGAGAGCATGGACTTCCCGGTTCCGGTGTCGCCGACCACAAGCAGCGACGCATCACTGTGCGTCTGCAAGCTGGCCTGGCGCACCAGCCGCTGCATGGCCGCGCTGCGGGCCACAAGCGAACCGAGTGTATAGCGGCTCTCCATCCAGTTTTTGTTTAGCATAAGATACTCCTCCCCAAAGGGGATCCATCAAGCGGTAGATTATTCATCCGTGATTTGCTGCACGCCGACCGACAGGAGTCGGTGTTCGACGTACTTTCATTCGGGCCGAACCTGTCCCAAGGAATACTTTCGTCCCAACCTTCTCCGGATCAAAAAAAGTCCGTAGAATAAGGCGGTCAAACCCGCCAATCCGCCGATCAATAGCAGGGTCGTCAGATAGGCATTGGGATTCATAGTAGTCCGCTATCGTTTGTGATTTGAACTTAAGTCGAAGGACCAGGCAAACGGCCATCGCCCCGTACACACCCATGATCCCCCACTGGGATATCACCAAATGGGTGAATTCGACCTGGCGCAGAGTCATCTCGGCTGTGTCTATCCCGAGGGCCAGGCCGAACAGGAACAGCAGGGTATCTGCATATGCCCCGATCGGTCTGTCCGTACGATACTTATGCACGTAGAATGCCAACAACATCAAAAGGCTGAAAATATTCAGCACAATTGATGAACTGTCTATTTTTGCATAGCTTATAACTTGCTCGCCGAGGTCGTTCTGCCCAATGGTCAGGCCAGGGTCAAAGATGTAGGGGGAGTACAACCAGATTGAGATGCTGAAAAGCGCCAACGATGCCAGGGCAGAATGCACGATGCGGCGACGAACGCTGGACAAATAGCCAACCGTAATTGTCGTCACAGCCCAGGCGAGGGTCACATGTACTAAGATCGAGGCGTACCAAACGTAGAAATGAACGTTCATTTCGAGGCTGGCGATCGCCTGCGTCAGGGCAAGAAGTGGCCCGGCGACGGCAAAAACGGCAAAGACGATCCAGAGTGCGAAGAAGACCTCGCGGTAGTGCTGCTCGCGGCGGTAAACGAGAAAACTCAGCAGAGATGTTATGCTGAGTATTAGAATATTTGTAATAAACGAGAATTCCCAGACCCATTGGGGTGTCCGGGGGTGAGCGATGCCAACGACCACCAGGCCGATGACCGCCAAGCCATATACAAAAAACGCGACCATTGGGTCATGGATATGCAATCCACGAGCCAACGATCGCGTTCGCGGGCTTACGCCCGAAAACTATGCTGGAACTACTTCTTCGGCTGGGGCGGAACGACCGGCACCAGAGCGTCGTAGCCCTTCTTGGGCTGCGGCGGGACAACCGGAACAAGAGCATCGAGGCCCTTCTTCGGCTGCGGCGGGACCACCGGGACGAGAGCGTCAATACCCTTCTTCGGCTGCGGCGGGACAACCGGAACCAGGGCGTCGAGGCCCTTCTTCGGCTGCGGCGGCACGACCGGAACGAGAGCGGATACGCCCTTCTTTGGCTGCGGCGGCACCACAGGCACGAGGGCCGCGTAGCTTGCCACTGCAAATACTGAAATTAGGAGAATCGCAACAACGAACTTCTTCATAACTTTCCACCTCTCAGAATGAAAACCCCACCCACCCCTGATTTCGCCCGGTCAATATACGAAGAGTCATTGCAACGTGTCAAGGACATTGCAGAATCCAGGTAGTTTGGCTTTAAGTTGCTATGTCACCACAAAGCATTGTGTTGCGATAAGTAGACTCAATTTGTCAATATATCAGAGCCCTAAGTTAGAGGCACGGTCATTCGCCCTTGACAACATTATTGACCGGGGTCAGGCCCGAAACTACGCGAACTTGTTTGCTGGTCTCAAGTTGCGTAAATTACTGGATTCGCTCCGAGCAATTCTGATTACCCAATATCTAAGTGATTGATAAAATTCAACAAATTCTCCGGCGAGTGGCAGAGATTGACGAACTGTTAGCCAGTCCGGAAATTTCGGCCAGTGTTGGCCAGACGACACCCCTGCTCAAAGAGGCCAAGGACCTTGCTCCGTTGGCCGAGAAGGGCAGGGAATACCTGCGCGCCCTAAACGAACTGGATGGCGCCCGGGAGTTGGTGCGCGGGGCGGATATGACGATGCGTGAGATGGCAGCTGTGGAAGTTAGCGAGCTGGAGCAGAAGATCGCGACGATTGAGGACGATTTGCGCAGCCTCCTGTTGCCGCGCGATCCGGCCGACGAGCGCAATGCGATTTTGGAAATTCGAGCCGGAACGGGCGGCGAAGAGGCCGCACTCTTCGCGGGTGATCTGTTCCGTATGTACTCACGCTATTGCGAAGTCCTGCGATGGAAACTCGAAGTGGCCTCGATGACCGAAGCGGAAGCGGGCGGAATCAAGGAAGTCGTGGCGGAGATTAGAGGTGCGAACGCTTACGGTTTGCTCAAGTGGGAGAGCGGCGTGCATCGAGTGCAGCGCGTGCCGGTGACCGAATCGCAGGGGCGTATTCACACATCGGCGGCCTCAGTCGCCGTGCTGCCGGAGGCGGAGGAGGCAGATGTTGAAATGAAGATCACTGACCTCAAGATAGACGTCTATCGTTCATCCGGCGCGGGTGGGCAGCATGTCAATACGACGGAATCGGCCGTACGCATCACGCATATCCCGACCGGCCTGGTCGTGGCCATTCAGGATGAACGCTCGCAGATCAAGAATCGCGCGAAGGCGATGAAGGTGCTCACATCGCGCCTGTTGGCCATGCGACGCGAAGAAGAAGCGAGCAAAGTGGCGGCGGAACGAAAGAGCCAGATCGGAAGCGGTGATCGCTCCGAGAAAATCCGCACCTATAATTACCCGCAAAATCGCGTGACGGACCACCGGATCAATCTAACCCTGTACAAGCTCGACCGCGTCATGGAAGGCGACATCGGGGAGTTGATTGAGGCCCTGCGGCTGGCTGACCGGGCAGAGAAACTCAATCGCGCCGCAGAACACCTTGCATGAGCGACGGCAAGCGTTTGATTGACTTGTTGTCCGCCACGGATGAGTTCTTCAAGTCACGTGGTATTGACGCGCCGCGCCGGAATGCTGAAGCGCTGTTCGCTAAGGCTCTGGAGATCCCGCGTATTGAACTTTACCTACAGTATGACCGGCCGCTCAAAGAGCACGAATTAGAGGGAATACGCGAGTTGATCCGACGCCGGGCAAAACGCGAACCTCTGCAGTACATCATCGGCCGAGTGGACTTCTGCGGCGCAACGATTGGCCTGCGGCCAGGCCTGCTCATACCGCGTCCGGAAACCGAAGAGTTGGCCACCGAGTTCGCGAAATTACTCGCACCGGGTGCGCGGGTCCTCGATATCGGATGTGGATCGGGATGTATCAGCGTTGCGCTCGCGAAATCGGGAGCGCATGTTGTCGCGGTGGATGTTGACGCAACAGCCATTGAACAGACAAATGAGAATGCGCGGACGAACGGCGTTCAATTGGAAACGGTCCGATCCGATTTGTTTGATGCGGAGTTTCCGGCGACCGCGCGTGCGCCATTCGATGCGGTCATCAGCAATCCGCCGTATATTCGCGATGACGAATATGCGTCGCTGCAAACCGAAGTGCGCGATTACGAAAGCAAGCGAGCGCTGATCAGCGGCCCGAGCGGCCTCGAATTCTATCAGAGGATCGCTGACCTTCTGCCGCAGCTCTTGACGAGTGGCGGCGCTCTCGGCCTGGAATTCGGGCTCGGCCAGGCAGAGCCGATCCGAACACTGTTTGCGCCACATCTGACAAGTCTGACGATTCACCGCGATATTCAGGGGCATGAACGTTTCATCGTCGGCCGATCTTGTTGAAACCTATCACCGCCCTGGCAATTTTGCTCGCTGCCTGTTCCAAGCCCGCCGTGCACTCCAACGCCTTAATCCACGAAGCCAGTCCGTATTTATTGCAACACGCGCACAATCCTGTGGATTGGCTGCCGTGGGGTGATGCTGCGTTTGAGCAGGCGTTGCGCGAGGACAAGCCGGTGTTCTTGTCTGTGGGTTATGCGGCTTGTCATTGGTGCCACGTCATGGCGCATGAGTCCTTCGAGAACGAGGAGATTGCGGCGTATTTGAATGAGCACTTTATTGCGGTCAAGGTAGATCGCGAAGAGCGGCCCGATGTGGATCACCACTATATGCAGGCCGTCCAGCGCATGACGGGTGGCGGCGGCTGGCCGATGTCGGTGTTTCTGACACCTGACCGAAAGCCCTTTTATGGCGGCACATACTGGGCACCGGAAGCGAAATACGGTCGGCCCGGATTCATGGATGTGCTGCAAGGGATTGCGAAGGCGTGGGAAACAGAACGCGATTCCGTCATGAACATCGCGTTACAGTTGCACGACGCCGTGCATGTAGAATTCAATCTGCCGCCTTCAGGAGGCACACTCTCCCCTGCTCTGTTGGAAAACGCCGTGCGCGAGTCGGCGCGGAACTTTGATTCCGTCCACGGCGGATTCGCGCGGGCACCGAAATTTCCGCATGCGATGGAGCTGGCGATGCTGCTGCGTTACTACTCGCGCACCGGTGACGACAGCGTCAGGCACATGGTCGGATTCACGCTAGACAAGATGGCGCGGGGCGGAATATTCGACCAGATTGGCGGCGGTTTTCACCGCTACTCGACGGACGATAAATGGCTTGTGCCGCATTTCGAGAAGATGCTCTATGACAATGCGCTGCTCGGTGGCGTGTATAGCGATGCTGTGAAAGAGAGTTTCGGCGGGTTAGGCGTTTGGGGAACTGCGTATTTAACTTGGGAATGGCTGCATAGAGAAATGCAAGCGCCCGAAGGTGGCTTCATTTCAGCTATTGATGCAGATTCTGAGGGCAAAGAAGGTTGGTTTTATCTTTGGAATCCAGAGCAAGTACGACAGGTTCTTGGAGAAGATGCCGAGAAGTTCTGCCATGATTTCGATATTACCCCGCAGGGAAACTTCGAGCACGGCCTCTCGATTCCAAACTTGCTGAACAACGCGGACGACAAGCTACAGAACTTTCACAGGGACAGATGGCCGCATAGGATGAGATTGTTGGTCGCCCGGTCGCAACGCATCATGCCGACGCGTGATGAGAAGGTGCTCTGCGACTGGAATGGAATGCTCATCAGCAATCTCGTGTTCGACTCTTCCGGAGAAAGAATTGCGAATCGCTTTCTAACTCCGTTCGAACGGGATGGAGAGCTTGTGCATTCGTTTCTTGGGGACAAGGAACTTCGGGTGCAACTACTCCTCGATTACGCGGCATTGGGCAATGGGTTACTTGACCTCTTTTGTGCGACCGGTGAAGTTCGCTGGTTTGACGGTGCCTACAAGCTCGCGGACGAGATTGAACGGCGGTTTGCGAAAGGCGATGGCCTGTATTACATGAGTGAAGACTCCGTCGCCGGAGTGCGCTCGGTGGATTTGTATGACAGCGCGATGCCGTCAGGGAACTCGCTGGCGGGCAATCTTTTTATCAAGCTTTATTATTTGTCCGGCGAAGAGAAGTTCAGACAGCGAGCTGAAAAGCAAATTGATACAATGCTGCCGCTGTTAGAAAGCCATCCGACTGCGTTCGCACAAGCGCTATTGACTGCGGAGTGGTTGATGTTTCCGCCGGAACAAGTTATCATTGTAAGCCCAGCCGGGCGGAAACCAGGCGGCCGCGTGCAGGATCATAATCGGCAAGTCATCTCGATTGATGACCAGTTCGCCGCGCGCCTGCCCGCTAATCATCCACTTGAGTCACTCCTGTCAGGCAAAGACCTGATGGATGGCAAGCCTACTTGGTACTTCTGCCGGAATTTTGGGTGTGAATTGCCGACAAATGATTTTGGTGTCGTCATCGAAAAATCCAGACGGCCGTGGCAGAAGTAGAACGTCATCCATTTTCAGTTGCGTTTGAGGATCCGTCCGGCACGAGCGCACGGCGCGCGGTGTTGACGACGGAGCATGGCGAGATTCAGACGCCGCACTTCTTTCCCGTCGGTACACTGGGTGTTGTCAAAACGCTGACGCCGCGCGAATTGGTCGAGTCGCATGTGCAGGCGATGCTGGCGAATAGCTATCATCTCTATTTGCGGCCTGGGCTCGACATTCTCAAGGAGGCCGGCGGTCTGCATAGGTTCATGCGCTGGGAGCGCCCTATTCTCACGGACTCGGGCGGTTTTCAAGTGTTCTCCCTTGCGGAGATTCGTAAGGTCCACGAACACGGTGTCCGGTTTCAGTCACACCTCGATGGAAGCTATCACGAGTTCACGCCCGAGTCGGTCGTCAAGATTCAGCGGCACATTGGCTCCGACATGATGATGGTCCTTGATCTGTGTCCACCCTATCCGTGTTCGCATAGCCAGGCCGATGACTGGAATCGGCTGACCATTCAATGGGCGAAGCAGGCGCTGGTAGCCGAGGCGGAACAACCGATCCTGTATGGACATCGGCAGAATCTGTGGGCAATTGTGCAGGGCTCGACGTACCATGACTTGCGCAAAGAGTCGGCGGCGGCGCTGATTGATTTGGATTTCCCGGGCTACGCGATCGGCGGCATGGCGGTTGGCGAGCCGAAGAGTATTTTTCACGAGCTTGTACCGCTGACGGTCGAGATGTTGCCAAAGCATAAACCGCGTTACCTGATGGGCGTGGGGTTCCCGGAAGATCTACTGCGGTGCGTGTCGTGGGGCGTGGATTTCTTCGACTGCGTTCTGCCGACCCGCAACGGCCGCAACGGTTGCGCCTTCACCTGGAACGGCCGCGTGATCATCAAGACGGCGCGGCACAAGAGCGAGTTTGTGCCACTTGAAGCAGACTGTGAGTGCTACACGTGCCGGACCTATGACCGCGCCTATTTGCGGCATTTGTTCGTGTGCGACGAATTGTTAGGCCTGCGATTGATTTCGCTGCACAATGTCCATTTTTATCAAGACTTGATGCGGCAGATGCGCGCGCACCTCGACGCCGGAGATTTCGGCCCGTGGATGCAGAGCGTACTGCCACAAGTTGAACAGAAAGACTCTTAACTGGAGGCCACATGCCCAACTTTGGAATTTCCCCGATGTTTCTCCCCGTGTTACAAGCCGATGCCGCCGCCCAGCCGAGCATTCTGGGTGCTCTGCTGCCGTTCGTCCTGATCATTGTTGTCATGTACTTCCTGATGATCCGCCCGCAGCAGAAGCGTCAAAAAGCGCACAACGCTATGCTGGCAGCAGTAAAAGCCGGTGACGAAGTCGTGACCATGGGCGGCGTGTACGGCAAGGTGGCGGGTATTGACGAGAAGGACAACACACTGTGGCTGAAGATCTCGGACGAAGTCAAGATCAAGGTGGACCGCGCCGCCGTCGCACGCGTCATCGGCGCCTGATCCCGGCACCGGTCATGAAACTTCCTTACGAAGAGACGACGAAGCGTCACCGGGTGATTATCTACGGTCACCCCACGCTGCGGCGCCGTGCTGACGAGGTCACGGTGTTCGATGATTCTCTGCGTGAATTTGCACGTGAGATGATGGCGACTATGGACGCATACGAAGGGATCGGGTTGGCGGCGAATCAAGTGGACCGGGCTGTGCGGCTGCTCGTTATTGGCCTGCCGGACGACGATGACGAATCTGACGACCGCCACTATCTTGCCATCGCCAATCCTGTGATAAAGCAGTCCTCTGGTACATTGGATTTTGAAGAAGGCTGCCTTTCGATTCCTGAGATTCGGGAAACGGTTACGCGGCCGGAGACGATCACCGTTGAATTTGATACGCTGAACGGCGAGCGTAAAACGATCGAAGCGTCGGGAATGCTGGCGCGGGTGCTGCAGCATGAAATTGATCATCTGAACGGCGTGCTGTTCATTGACCATCTTTCGCCCATTCGACGGTCGCTGCTCTCGAGTAAACTCAAGCGCCTCGAACGCGAGTCACAGGAGTCCTAAGAGATTGCGCATCGTCTTTTGCGGTAATCCGGAATTCGCCGTGCCGACGCTTGATGCGTTGCTGGCAAGTGACCATGAGGTGGCGGCGGTCGTCACGAGCCCTGATCAGCCGCAGGGTCGGGGCCGTAAGCTCGCCCCGATGCCCGTCAAGGCCATCGCACTCGAGCGCGGCTTGCAGGTCTTGTCACCGGGCAAGCTCAGGGACGCCGGCTTTCTCGAACAACTGCGCGACATTGGTCCGGAGGCGTTGGTGGTCGTGGCGTTTCGGATCCTGCCGCGGGAGATGTTTGCGCTGCCGAAATGGGGTTCGTTAAACGTACATCCGAGCCTACTTCCGAAGGGCCGAGGTCCGGCACCGATTCAGTGGACGCTGTTGCGCGGCGAAACTGAGACTGGCGTGACGATTATTCGCTTGACGGAGCAGATTGATGGCGGTGGCATGCTCGCACAGGAGCGGACGGCTGTGGCACCGTCGGAGAATTTCGGGGAGCTGCACAATCGTCTGGCAGGCATTGGCGCACGGATGCTCGTTGGAGTGCTTGACCTGTTGGCGGCTGGAGCGAGCCTTAACCCGATACCTCAAGATGAATCGCAGGTCACCGCCGCTCCGAAACTTAGGGTGATTGACTTTGAGCTGAACCTACGGGAATCCGGCGGACAGTTGGTGAACCGGATTCGTGCGTTCAGCCCGGCGCCCGGGGCTGTCATTCGGGCAGGTGAATTTAGTTTGAAGATCATGCGGGCCGAACTTGCGGACAACCCAGAGCCGCTAACGCCCGGGCAAGTTCAGCTAAATCAGGATTCTATGCTCATTGGAACAGGGGATGTGCCGATTTCGTTAAAGATTGTGAAACCGGCTGGCAAGCGGGAGATGCTGATCGCAGATTTCTTGCGCGGCCGTCCCGCTCTGCCGCACTGCTTTGACTTAACCACTTTGGAGTAAATTGACGTGATGTTACCGTTTTTCGATTGGACAATGGTTCTCATTTTGCCCGCGTTCGCGCTGGCGTTGTGGGCGCAGTTCAAAGTGAAAGGCACCTATCGTGAATTCAGTGACGTGCACTCGCGGCTGGGCATGACCGGCCAGCAGGTCGCGCGCAGGATTCTGGACCAGAATGGCCTGCATGACGTGGCCGTAGAACCGATTGCGGGCGAGCTTACTGACCATTACCACCCGGGCGATCGCAAGGTCCGCCTGTCGGAAGGTATCTTCGGCTCGACCAGCCTGTCGGCGTTGGCGGTGGCGGCGCACGAAGTCGGCCATGCGATCCAGCACAAGGTCGGTTACGCTCCAATGAGCTGGCGTGCGTCCCTCGTGCCCGTGGCTAACATCGGAAGCATGGCCGCGATGCCGCTGTTTTTCATTGGCATGTTCATTCCCAACATCAGTTGGATGATGGACCTAGCGATCATCTTCTTTGCCGCCGCCGTGCTGTTTCACATGGTGACGCTGCCTGTGGAATTTGACGCCTCCAATCGCGCTTTGGCAATACTGGGTAACGGTAGTTTCCTGGCTCCAGACGAAGTCGCAGGCGCACGCAAGGTGCTGAACGCGGCAGCGTGGACCTACGTGGCTGCAGCGACGATGGCTCTCTTGCAAATGGCACGTTTGATCCTGTTACGGAATAGCCGCGACTAAGTCAGGCTGATACCTGTCTCCATGCAAAGCGGCTGGCACATCGTGCCAGCCGCTTCTGTTGCGCTCCGGCCGGAGGAGACGCCGGCACGGATCAAGTTGGTCAATGCTTGTTAGAACGAATAGGTCACTTCAAACGCCACCGTCGTGCGCGCGTCCGTGGCCTTCCCGTCGGCATCTAACCAGATTTCTTCGTTGACTGAGTCCATGCGCAATTCAAGCAAGCAACCCATCCCGTCGCCTAACTTCGCCGTCGGGGCAAGCGTGATACTCGTGTAGCTCAGGTCCTTACCCTGCGGCACGCCGGTGCGAATGCCGAAATCGTCGGAGAACGAACCGAGGCGGCCCGTAAGACCAAAGGTGTCATCGAAGTCGTAGTGGCCCATGATCAGGAAACCCATCCAGCCCGCGTCCTCAAGCTCCGTACCGATCTGCGCGGCTTCGGCTTCGGAGCCCATGTTAAGTTCCGCTCCGAGAACGAGATTCTCGACGAGGTTGGCAGTGGCATCAATGTCAATCACGGTGCGGCTCTCCGGGCCTTTGCCCGCGGCTTCGGGACCGACGATGGCCGAAATTCCCAAACCGATTTTTTCCGTCGGCTTGACGCCGAGACGAGCGCCAAACGTCATGCCGTCGTTGTTCTCGGCATTGTTGTCCCAGCCGTTGACAATGTAGGCGTGCAGATCGAGGCGCTTGCACAAGTCCATGTAGCCCTTGACGCCGGTCAGATTCGTCGGCAAGCCGTAAGTGAAGACTTCGGAATGCGAGTACTGATACATGTCCACAGGGTCCAGCAATTCATAGCCGATCGGAGCATTGAACTTGCCGAACATCACGTCAATCTGCTTCTCGCCGACCGGGAATCCGTACTGCATGTAACCCTGTTCAAGGTAGTCAATGGCGTTCATGGGATCCGCGCCGTTGACATATTCGAGATCGGCCCGCACAAAGCCGCGCGCACCGAGCTTGCGTTGAATGTCTACTTCAACCTGATCCAGACTGAATCGGTTGAACTCACCGGAATCGGGATTGGCATTCATGTCGTTGAACCATGCGCCGTCCACGAAGCCCGTGAACTCGGCACAGCATTCCTGGTCAGACGGGCAGCAGGCATCCTCAGCCCACGCGCAGGTCGCAAATACGAGCAACGTCAAAGCAATCAGTTTCTTCATACTATCCTCTAAATGAATGGATGGGACTACCGTTCGTAGGCCGCCTCGCCGTGCAGAGTGACGTCGAGGCCTTCTTGCTCTTCCTTCTCGGTGGTCTTGACCGGCGTGAATTTGTTAATCACGGCCAGCATGACGTACGTGAAGAGGAAGGCGTAAATTGAAGAGATGACGATTGTCGCCACCTGTTTGAAAAGGAAGTCGCCGCCGCCGAAAAACAGTCCGTTGGCTCCGGCAGGATTGACAACGGTACTGCCGAGCAGGCCAAGCATGACGATTCCCAGCAGGCCACCGACGCCGTGCACTCCCCAGACGTCAAGGGCGTCATCCCACTGCAACGAGTTCTTGATCGAGACGGCGAAGTAGCATACAACCCCTGACACGCAGCCGATAATAACCGCACTGGTGGGCGAAACAAATCCGGCCGCCGGGGTAATCGTCGCGAGCCCCGCAACCGCCCCGGTCAGCAAGCCCACAAATTTGGGTTTCTTCTCCAAGAACCAGGCGAGCAATAACCAGACCACGCCCGCAAAAGATGCGGCAATGTCTGTATTCAAGAAGGCCAGGCCGGTAATCGAGTCCACCTTTAACTCACTGCCCGCATTAAAACCGTACCAGCCAAACCACAGCAGGCCCGTACCCAGCGCCACGAGCGGGATCGAATGCGGGATATTCTCGACGACTTTGCGACGACCGACATAAAGCACCGAGGCCAATGCCGCCATACCGGCGATATTGTGCACCACGATTCCGCCCGCGAAATCCAGCACGCCCCACTTCTGCAAGACGCCGCCGCCCCACACCATGTGCACGAACGGGCAGTAGACGAACAGGAGCCATAACACCAAAAAGATCAGATAAGCCGGGAATTTGATGCGGTTGGCGAACGCACCGGTGATCAAGGCGGGGGTGATGATGGCGAACATCATCTGGTAAGCGAAGAACACGAAGGCCGGAATCGTCGGGTTGATCGGGCACGGGGTGTTCAGATCAACGCCGCGCAGGAACGCCTGATCCAGATTGCCAATGATACCGCCCTCGCCGCCCGAAAAGCAGAGTGAGTAGCCGACTGCCCACCAGACAATGGTGGTAACGCCCATCGAAACGAAGCTCTGAATCATGATGGCCAGCGTGTTGCGACGGCTGACCAAACCGCCGTAGAAGAACGCCAGGCCGGGTGTCATGAGCATCACCAGACTCGTGGCCAGCAGCATGAAACCAGTATTACCAGTGTCGAACATGGTTAATCCTCAAGAATATGTGAGATGGTACCTGTTCGACAACTTACAACAATCCCCGCGGACCGGGTATCGGGATTCTCCTGATTCAGACGGGGAAAAAGCCTGAGGGCGGGGCTACTCGAGCGAGGTCAGCCCTTCGCGCAGGGCATAGCGCGTCAGTTCCGGCAGCGTGTGCAATTGCAATTTGTCCATGATGTGCATACGATGGGTCTCAACGGTTTTCGCACTCAAGTTCAGGAGCTCGGCAATCTGCTTGGTCGTTTTCCCTTCGGCAATAAGCTGCAAGACTTCGCGTTCGCGCGCGCTGAGCACCGAAAAGGCCGTGGCGTCTGCGGACTTGGACTGACGGACGAAATCGGCGACGACCTGTTCATTGATTTGCGCCGAAAGATAGAAATGGCCGCGCATCACTTTCTGAATCGCCCGCACCATCTCGTCCGGTGACGAGTCTTTAAGCAGATAACCCTTGGCGCCGGCTCGCAAGGCCTCGACGACGTAACGCCGGTCGGAGTGCATCGAAATAATCAGAATGCGGACATCCGGCAGTTCCTGCGTCAGTCGGCGGGCTACTTCGATACCATTAAGCTCCGGCAAGGATATGTCAAGCAAGAGCAGGTCCGGCAGCAGTCGTTTCGTGACGTCAATAGCGGCAATGCCTGTAGCCGCTTCGCCGACGACCGTGACTGAAGGGTGCCTCTCGATCAACTGGCGCAGCCCCGTGCGAAAGAGCTGGTGATCGTCGGCCAGAACGATGCGCAACGCGCTCATGCTTGCTCCAATGGCACGCGCATCGCGATGGTGGTGCCCGTGCCGATTATCGAGTGGACGGTCAGCGCGCCGCCGAAGTGCCGGAGACGCTCGCGAATGCTAAACAGACCGAAGCCTGAACTCGCCGTTGCGTTCCGGAGCGCGCTGTCGGAATCGAAACCGCGACCGTTATCCTTGACGATGACTTCGACGGCACCGCTATGCCGCTGAACGGTCACATCGAGACTGCGCGCCGCCGCATGTTTCACCGCGTTGGTCAGCAGCTCCTGTACGCCGCGAAACAGCGTAATGCGCAGGGCTTCGGGCAGGCTTGCGTCGGCTCCAGCCGTGCCTTGGTGGACATGCACCACTACATTGTGCCGCTGGGAAACTTGTTCTCCCAACCACTCTAATGCCGCGACCAGACCCAGTTCGTAGAGCATTGGAGTACTAAGCTCGAAGCTCATTCGGCGTGTGAACTTGATGGCCCGTTCGACTAAAGCGATGATCTCATCGAAGCGCTGTTCGAAGCCGCAGAAGACCGCGTCACCGCGAAACTGCATAATACGAAGTTTGATGAAAGCGAACTCCTGCATCACATGGTCATGCAGGTCGGCGGCCAATTCACGATCCTTGCGTGCTTCGGCCAGTGACAGTTCAGTGGCCAATCTTCGCAGGTCGCGCGTGCGTTCAACGACAAGCCGTTCGAGACCGTCATTCGCGGCGCGAATCTCCGCTGCTGACTGCTTGTGCTGGAAGTAGGAGCGGAGCAGGTCCGCCAGCGAATCTATCAGGTCACGTTCTTCGGCGAGGAACGGGCCTTCATCGGCGGGTGGGCGCTCCTCCAGGTAACAGACCTCGACCTTGCCCTCGACGTGCGGCCCCACTCTGAAAGACGAGACCTGTGACCAGTTTGACGTTTGATAGCCTGGAGATGAGACGACTAACGCGCCGCAGGAAATCCGCGCGACCGCAATCTCGGGGTATTGCCACGCGGAAGGAATGACCGACACCACATCCTGGACAAGCTCGTGCTCGGGGCGATCGTCATTCTGGAGCAGACGCGCCGTTTGATGCAGCGCCGTCAGCTCCTTGATCCGCTCCTGCAACTTGTGAAGCGTCGGATTTGGTGTCGTCGAGTCCATAGGCAGAATTTACAACCGCCCGGCGTGGAAAGCAAGCCGCAACAACAAGCGCGGCGGCCCGAAGGACCGCCGCGCTTATTTGGATTGGATTTGTCCGATTCTACTTCATCAGGACCATTTTGCGGGTCTCGACGAAACTGCCGCTTTCGAGGCGATAGAGGTAGACTCCGGACGGCAGACCGGCCATGTCCACGTTGACAATGTGGTGACCAAGATTCAGCCGGGACCCGTTCAACGGCGCCGCGACCTCCTGGCCCAGCACGTTGAAGATGCGCAGGCTGGCCATTCCAGCCTCCGGCAGGTCAAAACTCACTTGAGTACTGGGATTGAATGGATTCGGGTAGTTCTGATGCAACGCGTAGACCTGCGGCAGTTCGTTACGCGGCTCATCGGCGACCAGCGTGCGGGTAAGCGTCAGCGGCAGGACCATTGCGCTGTCCAAGGAGTTATTGCGAACGACGATATCCACCGTGTAGGTCAGGTCGCGCAGTTCGTCCACATTGATCGAGACAGACACGTCCCGTGTACTTTGCGGCAAGACAGAGGAATTCAACGGCGTCACACCAATCCAATCGGTGTCGAATTTCATCTGACGCATTTCCAGTCGGTCGCCCTGCGGGTTCTGGTAGATTCCGCCAAATACCGTTAGCATGCTGTTCCAAGTTGAACTGATGTCACAGCCGCCCGCACGATCTCCGGCAACATCCACAATCTGCGTGACAGCAGCAATCTGGCCGGTAGACGGGTGCATCTTGCTGATAAAGGTGCCGCCAGCGCCCTGCGTATTCCAATGGAAAATGTAAAGCTTGTAGCCGTCGGGATCATCGGGATACCAGGCCAAACCGGTCTTGTCCAACGTGTTATTGAAACGGTGCAGCTCATTGCCTTGCCGATCCACACAGTAGACAGGCGTGCTATAGTCCGCAACCCAGAACTGATCGAGCGCAGAGTCATATGCGATACAGCGGGCCGGGCTGACCTGAGAAACGGGCACCGTTGTGCGAATCACGCCGTTGCCGTCCACACCTTGCAGCTCCTGCAACCCATCCGTGCTGCCGTAAATGTAATCGCCGTCAAACGCCAGATCGTAGTAGCCGAACTGCGTCGTGGTCGGCTGCTCCACTGTGCGGCTCAAGTTGCCCTGGAGGTCGTAGAAGTACAGGTAGTTCGGTCCGCTGGGGCCCGAGCCGCCGCTGACGACCCAGTTTGCACCGTCAAATGCGCAACCCAGAATCTGGGCGTCTTCAGTTTCCTGTGTAACACTTTCCTGACCGATGGTCGCCCACGTTCCGCGTTCGCCGTCCACGCCATGATACTCCACACTGATGCGAAACTCCAGTGGTCCGTTGCCGGCGTTCTCAATGTCAAAACTCTGCTCGACAGGGTCGCCGGGGACATTCACGACCATTGATTCGCGGGAGAGCGTGATTTCCGGATGAGTCAAGCTGAAGAGGGCTTCCTCCGTCGAGTCCATCTCAACCACGAAATTCGTCACAACGCCGTCGTTGTAGCCGAAACGGCTGGCCCGAACCGTGTACGTGCCGATCTCGACGTCGGTCATCTGATACTCGCCCTGCGCGTTCGTGAGCGCCTGATCTTCTTCACCGTCAATTGAAATCAGGACATTGGCAACGGGCTGGTTGGTAGCGGCGTCCAGCACGGTTCCTTCGATGATGCCGGTGGCAAAACGCTTTTCCGTTGTAATGACGATCGTGCGATCGTTGCCGATGCCATTGCCGCCCGGTGCATTCAAGCTGCCGAACCGATACTGCAAACCGTACAGCGACTGCGGCGCCATGATACCGATCGTCTCGCCGGGGGTTTCAAAGTTATCCTGGCCAACAGTCTGCGCGTTGTCATACTGGAAGACCAGGATACCATTCTCGTCGTTGGTCGGGTAGAACGCTTCGTCTAACAGGATGAGTTGAAAGTCCAACTGAGTGCCAGAGGCGAAGGCGCCGGTAGCGTTCCACTCAATGATCAAACGATGGTTGCCTTCATCGTACAGATAGTACACACCATCGCCATTCTGATTCGTACGCAGGTCATCCCAGAACGGCGCAACGAGTGCGTCCGGCGCCTGCTGTCCCGGGATCGCATAATTGCGGAACATGTCCAAGTGGTCCTGATCCCCGAACGCCGCCCAGCCATTGGAACAAATCGTCAGGGTGTCGTAGACTTCACCATAGAACATGAAGGGGAACGGGAGTGGAATGACATCGCTATTGGTCTGACCATTGGGCGCCTGCTCACCCGGATCGGCGCTGGCGTGCGTCAGGCGAACACCTGTGGCGGAAATATCCGTCCAGGCGAACGGCCGACTGAACTCATAATCCGTGTCAATGTTGTCGTAGGCCACGTAGCCGAAGGCATCCGGACCGGACGGGTCGGTGTTGGCCGCGACTCCGATGGGCAGATTGAAACTCACGGTGTCCACGAACCCCGTCGGAGTTTCCAGAACGACGACCAGACTCGCTTGACTGCCGGGATAGGCAACGCTGTTGCCGCGAATCACGAAATCGGTGGCGCCGCTGGATGCGTTTTGCCCAATGGCGATGTCTCCGAAGACCCCTGTTCCGTCATTGACAGACAGCAGGCTATATCGAGAAATCAAGGTGGCGGTCACGTCATCCATCGTCAAACCGCCTTCATTGCGGACCGTCAGCCGCAAGTTGGCGATTTCGCCCGGATCCAACCGACTGTTGCCATTGCCTCCGGATATCTGAGACGACACCCAAACGCAACTTCCGGCAAGGATCGTCAGCTCGACCGTGCTGAAGGCGGTGCCGCTGGACGACGATACCTCGAATGTGAGCTTAGCCGTCTCAAGATGGCGCATTGTGGGCGCCAGATGCAGCCTGAACGCGGAATTGCCGACACCCTGCTGGCCCGGCGCCAATGACGGGAAAGACGATGTAGATTGCAGGATGGTCACATCCGGGTTGTCCACAGTCACACTGGCCGTCACGTTCTGCGCGGTCGTCGCCGTGCCGAAGTTCCGCAGTGTCAGCGCCATATCCACGGTTTCGCCGGGATTGAAGGCGCCGTTACTGTTGCCAACCGTGCCGTTGCTGTTGTCGTCATCGAGGCCGTATGTCAGAACCGTCACCATCTCGTCGGCGGTTACACAACTTATGTCCGCGAGAAACGGCTTGTGGTTACGCTTGGAAACCGTCAGCGTCATGGTTCCCGTGGAGTTCACGGTCACCGGCAAATCAACGAATCCACCGGCATCGGTGAAGCCCTTCACGAAGGTCTCGTCGTCTTTGATCAGAACTACCAACGCGTCCGCAATCGGCTCGCCTGACAGCTGATCCACGACTTGCGGTCTTACGCGGCGAGCGCCAACATTCAACGTGCCGGGATACGTGACATCCATGACTACCGGCACATCGGTCCACATCGAGAGACCCGGGTCGCCCATCAAGTTATTCCACCACGAGAATTGGGCGCCAAAACCGTCACCGGGAAACGAGCGCAGCAGCTCGGCTTTCGCGCCGGAGAGCGCGGGGCCGATGTGGCGGACGCCTCGGTTGGTGATGTTGTAGGCCAGACCGCCGGCAATCGTGTTGTTAAAGGGGACGTGCGTGTTAAACGTCGCAGTACCAATACCGCAGACTCCGCCCTTCGGCGCCGTCGCGGTACCAGCCAGCAGCCACGCTTCATTCAGACCGCTGCCGTCGAAGTCACCCGAGCCACACGTGATTGTCAGCACAACCGGCAGCTTCGTGGACGAACTCATTGATGTAGCCGCAGATTCCTGCATTTCTCCAACGACCGTACCGCGCCACAGGAAGAACGTCACGCCTTCCGTGAGGCGCTCGCCGATAAGCGAATTGCTGACCGAGCCGTTGTGCGTTGAAACCTGAGGATTGGATACGCCGGTGTAGTTACGGAACATGTCGGCAGCCCAGAGCATCAGAATTTCATTTGAACTAACGTTGTTGCTCGTCCCGGCGTAGAGGAACGCACGGGTGAACCACGACGGATCGTCCATGTACGGCGTGCGCTCGTAGGCCGTGATCTTGTTGAAGACGATCGGGAAGTGATTGGCTTGAGATACGGACAAACGGCCCACCGAGATTTCCTCGAAATCGTCATTCCCCTGGAGGTCGGCGTAACCGTGATCGTACCGGGAATTGGGACTCATCGGTAAGGACCAAGTACCGCTAACGTCGCCCAGGAGGCAGGCGTATTCCAGCGGCGGTTCCCAATTGTTGTACGCATCCTGAAGGTAGCTAAGCAGGGTGCTGCTGGACCAGTTGTTACGCGCTTCTACCGTCACCGTAAAACCCATGCGCTCACGCCACATTTTCAGGGAGTCGGCCCACTGCAATGCGGTGGCGTTGTCGCGGCAAATGATGGCATAGCTGCCCGGTGCAGGATCCGCGTCGTCCAAGGCATTCTCATCGAGATTCTCGATCAGGGCTTCATACATCGGGGCCCACGTGCCGCTGGGGCGGCGATTCAGATGCAGTTCGTTGATGCCCGGAAGTTCGTTGGCAACGATATCCACGCTCAAATTGTCGTAGAAGCGAGCTTGGCGAGTGACAGGGTTGACCTGCACAGGGTACAGCGTCACGGTTACAACGCGAAAATCGCGAAAAATTGAAGGTGCGCTGATTTCCGCTACCGCCGGCGGGTACCAGGCATCCACGCCGTAGACCGACGGCGATTTCAGCGGCGTACCCCACGACTGCTGATCTTCACGCTGCGAGGGAATCGAGTTGAAATTCTCTTCGATGCGATACTCGGCGTTGTTAATAACGAGCTCAACCGATCCTGTATTAGGAATCTGGTAGATGCGCGTGATGTGCGGAAGAGCGGGCATCCCTTCGCGCATGAGCAGACGCTCACCGGGGATGTCCACCGCGGACAACAGTTCGCCGTCCAGCACGGTCGAGGCGACGTTAAATTGGCCGTCGCGCCACTCGATGTTCGTGTAGGCCGGCGAAAAGCTATTGACGTGAAGGTAGGGAGATCCCGTCTCTATCGTGGACGCGTACAGCGCCGATCCGACAAACAGGGACAGGAGACTCAGAACGAACCGTGCTGAGATGCGGGTCATGGTGTTACCTCCAAAGACAGTACTCAATTTCGTGGGGATTCGACTCACAAAAATAGACGTAATTAATCACCTTTGCAACGAGTTAGCAGAGGTTTTTGCACTTTGAGGCGAGGCCTTGAAACGCAAAAAGTGCGCGAATCGCGCACCCGATGGTCAACTTGCAATTTCAGTTCATGAGATTTTGTCTACATAAATAAATATAAAATATAAATTTAAGATAGGGCAAACCCTACAATCCAATGTTCAGTTCTGACTTTAACTAATCTATGAATTCGGTTGGCAAATGGAATCGGAGGCGTTATATTCCTGTGAGGCCTATATCCATAACCCACCGTGGACGTTCAGGATGGCGCCGTTGACGTACGCTGCCTGGGCACTGGTCAAGTAGAGGACGGCATCCGCAATCATGCCCGGCGAACCGATTTCACCCAAGGGCACTTCCGAGGGCATCCATTGCCGCATGCGCGGGGTCATTGAGTCGTTTTCGATGAAGCCCGGATTGACCACGTTAACGCGGATGTGTTTGGGACCAAGGTCGCGGGCGAGGGTCTGCGCCAGAATGACGACTCCCGTTTTCGCGATCGAGTAGGCACAGGACACGTGCTGCGAACCAACGCGCTCTGCGTTGGGGGCACCAATGAAGACAACGGAACCTCCGTTCTCGGAGCGGTCCATCCAGGGAATCGCGCGCTGTGTAACCCAAAAGGCGCTGAGCAGGTTGCCACGCAGCATCAAGTCCCACTCCTCAGTCGTGGTTTCCAGGGCCCGCTTGACCTTGAAGGGACCGGCGTTATTGACCACAATATCCAGCCGCGTGAAGTGAGCGCCCATTTCCGTGAAGAGCGCGTCCACACCCTCTTCGGCCGCAACATCTGCGCGAATAGCGACAGCGCGGCGGCCCAGTCCGCGGATCCACTCGACAACTTCGTGAGCCGAGTCTTCGCGTTCGAGGTAGTTCACGACCACATCGGCTCCGGCCTGCGCGAGCTTCAGGGCAATTGCGCGACCGATGCCGCGCCCCGCTCCCGTAACCAACGCGACTTTGCCGTTCAACTCATAGTGCATGTTATGTTCCGAATCTTCATGATCGTGTTTTTCCTGGCGGCGACGGCGGTGGCCCAGCCGCTGGTGTTTGACACCACAGTCGTGACGACGTCCGGCGATTTGGCGCGATTTCATGTCCAAATACCATCAGGCTACGACGCTGCGCGGCCTCCCGCCATCCTTGTAGGGTGGCACGCGCTCGGCGGGACAGAAGTGGAGATATTTGCGCAGCTTTACGATGAGATCTGCGACGAACGCGGATGGATCATCGTTAGCCACATGGGGCCAAATGACCGGCATTGGAATACACGGCTGCCGCAAGTGCACTGCCGTACGATGCTTGAGTGGATCGAAGCGCGCTACCCCTTCTCACGCGATTCAATCTACATGTGCGGCGGTTCGATGGGCGCGGCAGCAGGGCAGGTGTGGCACAACAACAACTGCGCCTACGACGACTACTTGATTGCGGCCACGGCCGGCGGTTCCATGATTCTCGATACGCAATTGCGCCAGGAGCAGTACTTGGCCAGCGGGGATACCAACCGTTCCATGCGCGTTGCGTTCGGCGGTTTCCCGTTCGAGAGCGACTCCATCGCCTACGAGTACCACCGATACAGCGCCGTTTTTTTTGCCGATACGACCGAGTCCATGCACTTCAACGCTCTAACGGTGCCGGTCTGGAGCAATTGGGGCGACACGCAGGCGGAATGGGACGCATACGGTTATCCCGCATTCAACTTGTCGGTACTGCGCACGGGCGGCGCGGAGTCACGTTTTTTCCCGGCGTCGTGGGTCGCGCATGGTTTCGGGACCATGGTCACAGAGGACGTGTGCGCGTGGTTCGCGCAACACTCTGTCAATCGCTTTCCCGATACGCTGGCCTTGGCCGCCGATGAGGACGGGCGCTATTATTACTGTGATGTCGTTCTGGGGGACGCGGCCTACACCTTTGCGCGCGCTGACGTACGCAAGGACGCTGCGGCCAAACGACTCGACATTGCACTACTGCGCAATGTGGCTGAGCTGACCGTGAATTTCGCATTTCCCTGGACCGATGTCGACACGCTAAGATGTCATTGGCATAACGCCGATCCGGCGGCAGGTGAACCCGTCGTCAGATTGGCGGGCCTGTCGGAGGATTTGGTGGCGGTCATGAATGGCGTTCCGGTACAGGCGGTCTCCGCCGACGGCGAATTGTCTTTTCTCGTCGAGAGCGATACGAATTTCACGCTGACGTTTATGGAAGTCCACCCCCCTGCTCCCGTTCTCCTACCGTCTGAAATCGAGATCGAGAGCGCCTATCCAAATCCGTTTAACGGCCAGCTCGGGCTGACGATCGCCAGCCGGGACAGCCGCGCCATAGTCATCCAGTTCTTCGATGTTCTTGGCCGACTCGCGGCAAGCCGCCCGGCCACGTTGGCCGCGGGCCGAAACCGGTTGATTCTCACGCTCCCGGAACTTGGCAGCGGGGCCTATTGGACACGGGCCGGAGACAGCGCTCCGGTTCGTGTCGTGCTCGTACGTTAGACGAGTTCGTGAACGCGTTCGACGCAGCGCTTGGCAAGCCGTAATGTGTTTTCGAAGTCCGGCCAGTACAGTGTCGTGTTCGGCGAGTGAATGTAGCGACACGGCGTGGCGATGCAACCCGTAAGGATGCCGGCACGAGTCATGTGAATGGCGCCCGCGTTCGTTCCGCCGTAAATCGGCATCTTGTATTGATAGGGCACACTCAACTCGCGCGCGCATTCTGTCATGAAGTCAACCATGCGGCGCGGCACCAGAATACTCTTGTCGGCAATCGTTATCACCGGCCCTTTGCGTTGCGCACAGGGCCGTTTTTCTTCCGGTACACCGGGAAAGTCCGATCCAATCGTTCCTTCAAATGCGATGGCGACGTGCGGATCAATACCAAATGCGGCAGGGCCCGCGCCGCGCAGACCGACTTCTTCGCTGGTGGCAAAATTGAAGTAGACGTCCATCTCCGTCTTAATTTCACCTTCATGCAACGCTTTGATCAGGCCGATCACAGTCAGGCAGCCGACGCGATCATCGAAGGCCTTGCCGACATACACGTCTTGCTTCAGTTGCTGGAACGGGTAGGCCAGCGTCCCGGGATCACCAATCGCAGCACCGAGCGCGGAGGCCTCGTCAAACGAGTCCACGCCGAGGTCCACAAAATAATCTTCGGCGGCAATTGCCTTCTCGCGCTGGGCCGGGGGCAGGACGTGCGGCGGCGTCATGCCAATCACACCGTGGTAGAAACCACCGGAGCGCGATCTGAAGGTCACACGGTGGCCGGGGAACATGCGGTCATCCCAGCCGCCAATCGTCGCGAAGCGCACGAATCCGCGCGAATCAATGTGGCGAACCATGATGCCGATTTCGTCCGTGTGAGCATCGAGCATCAGCCGCATGCCGTTGGTGCCGGGCCTGTGCGCAATCATGTTGCCCAGCGCGTCCACGCGGATGTCGGAAACCCAGGGTGTGATCGTCTTGCGAATCAGGTCACGCACTTGATCTTCATGATTCGACGGGCCGAACGCGTCGGAGAGGTCGCGCAGAAGTGAAACGAAGTAGTTGTTGTCCATAATCGAGATTAGTTGCGGCGTGATTGCGCCTGCTTCCAACGCGCCGAAAGGATCGGATCGGTGGCGGCGGCAAACCGCGCGTGGAGTTTGTTGAAGTTTTTGTCGTCGTACGCTGACGCCGCGGCGATCAGCGCCGCGCCCTGCACGCGGGCGTCGGGAAATTCAAGATATTTTTTGATAAGCGGCAACGCGCTCTTGACCTGCACGGCGGTCGCCGCGTCGCTCTTCCACTTGTCCACGAGCAAAGGCACCGACAACAGCACCTGCTCGATATAGGCCGGAGCTCGGTTGTCGGCCAATGCGCGATCCATCGCCGGAATAACAGCGGTGGATTGTTCGGCAAGCGCGTAGAGCGCGGCCGATCGCACGGTGTAAAGTGAATCCTCCAGCGCGTGAAAGAGGTCCGCGTAACCGTCAGCGAGTTTCAGCTTGCCGATCGAGACCACGGCGGCGAGTCGTTCGCGCTCAGAGGTGCTCTCGCTAAACTCCTGTAATATCTTCAGCGACGATGAGGAATTGATGTCGCCCAGCGTGCGCAGAATCGTGGGCCGCAGCACGGTGTAGGACGCATCGCGCAGTTTGGGTTCAAGCCAAGCGGCGGCGGCGGTCGCCTTGATCTCGCCGATGACCGACGCCGCTGTGCGTCGCCCTTCAGGATGCGATCCCTCGAACGCCGTGCGCAGATAGGGCAGCGCGGCGTTGACATTGTCCTTGAACAGCTCGACAATCGCCCGCCGTTCGAGCGCATCGTTGGTCGTCAGTTTGTTCTGGCCCGCCCATTCCACTGCGCGTGTGCCAATCGCTTTCAGTGCAAGCCGCGCGCGGCGAACTTTGGCGCGATTGTCCGTAACCTCCCAGAGCGCGGACTCGGCAAATAGATCTTCGATTGAGCGTGTGGTGTCGTCGGGCACGAAAGCGACTTCAGGTTCGGTCTCCCGCGGCCGCGTGCTGTCGAAGGCCACATCCACCGCGTAACCGTACGCATCGCGAAACCAGACGCTTGAATCCGCACCTTC
Organism: bacterium; assembly: GCA_016702305.1. Classification (NCBI taxonomy): domain Bacteria; species bacterium. The sequence goes on along the minus strand of JADJEH010000002.1, from coordinate 672,561 downwards.
ACCGCCCGAATAGCTGTCCTTGCCTTCGCCGTCCACAAAAAGAGCGAGATTCCCGAAATTGCGGGCGGCACGAGTTCCACCGTGCGATGAAGAGTTTTCCTGCACGGCGTAGAGATCATTCCCTTGCATGTCCACGAACAGCGCGCCACTGTTTGTGATGGCCATTCCTTGTCCGCCGGAAGCCGTGTACTGGTCGTCGCCGCTATAGTCAATCAGCGCGCCGACGGCTAAGTCGTGCGCTGCGCCTTGACTCGGTCCAAAGCGGGCGTCATAGCGGTCGTCACCGCTGCGATCCTCGAGCACACCGCACGCGAGATGAATACCCGCTCCTTGACCGTATTGGGTCAAACTGTACGAGTCGTTCCCGCCGTCGTCGAGCAGAGCGCCGAGCGAATACCAATAGCCCACTCCCTGGCCGTAAATTTCGGCGTCGTAAAAGTCGTTGCCGCTGATGTCATGCAAGATGGCAATCCCGCCGCCGCTGCGCGGACGCGCACCGGTGGCGAAGCCCTGCGAAAGCGAGCGATAGTCTTCGGGCCGCAGCGGCTCATGGCGTACGAGGCCGCCTGAACGATACACGTCGTTGCCTTCGCCGTCCGTCAACGCGGCATAGGCATAAGTTGATGCGAAGGCCTGACCATATCCGGCGCCGTCGTAGAGATCGCGGCCACTTACGTCCGTGAACAGCGCGATACCGCAGACGGCAGCGCCCTGCGAGAACCAGCCTGCCGTGTAGAGATCGTCACCGCCGCCGTCAAACAGCAGAGATACTCCGCAGAACGCGGCGGACTGCGAAAATGAACCGGCTCGGTAGGTGTCATCACCATTCAGATCTGCCAGCGCCGCCAGTCCGAGTATCGCCGACGACTGTGAAAGCCATCCGGCCGGTTCATAGATGTCATTGCCGCCATAGTCCAAAACGACAGATGTAGAACGGCGAATGCCGCCTACGGCTGATGCGCAGCGGGCCGTGTAGCGATCGTCACCGCCGAGGTCTATAATGACCGCGAACTCTTCCGTGTAGCGATTTGATCCCGGCCCGCCAACGACCCAGCGACCGAGCGGCGTGTCTTGATAGTACAGGATCTCGCCTTCAACGCCTGTTACGGGCGGAGCAGACTCGGCTTTGCCTTTGGTTTTGGGTGATGGTGGCTTGGGTGGGAATGTCAAGGTCTTCGTGCTCAGTTCAGCGACGCCGCGCAGAAACGCGTAACCCGCCGCCGACAGCGCATGGCGATTGACCCGCGCTAACAGTGTCAGGACACTGTCCGATGTCACAACTTGAGTCGTATCGGCTTCAATGCCGAACGCACGGTAGAGTGAACCTTTCAAGCTGTCGTCCGATGGCGTATCTTCGTCTTCAAACCACAGCGGCAGCGCGAGCAACAAGGCTTGTCGCTGATCCGGAGTCAAAGAGTCGAACGCCTGCTTGCGATAGCCTTCGGCGAGCGACAGCGCGCTTTGCAGTGGTTCCAAAGGATTGTCTGCCGGAGCATGCGCGAGCTGAGAATCAATGTCGGCGTAAACCGCCTGAGGAATGGAGAGATTGAGCAGACCGACGAGGTCCGGGTACCGATTCAATTCTGACAGCTTGAGCGGCGCGAAACCCGCCGCGACCTGTGCCAATTCGCGAGCGGCCAGCGGGGATGATAGTGCGTTGCGAATCGGATCCAACAAGAATGTGTCGTCTTCCATCCAAACGCGATCCGATTTGAATGCGTCCGGCGTCATACCGAAGCGGGACAGGGCATTCCCGACCATTTCATATGGGGCATCGGCCAGGGCGTCCATTGACCCAAGTGTGAGGAGTAGCCATACACAGAGTGTGCGCGAGATTTTCATGCTTTGCCTATTGGAATGATGATCACAGATCGGCCGGATTGCTGCGCTACGGCAACAGAGTCCACCGTTGCGCGATTTGAAAGACTCTGTAGGTCGCCGAGTACAAGCGACTGATTGCGCAAGGGCCACTGAGCTCCGGTGAGCGACGCGCCTTGCGCTTCCGGCAGCCCGAACCACGAAAAGGTGCGGCCCGCTCCGATGGGCAGAACGAGTCGCATCCGGCCAGAGAGCGGAAAGGCGAGGCCTTGTTTAAGTAGGAAAGTGATGCGCAGACCGCGCAGCGCGGCAGCACGGCTTAGCCCATGTAAGAAGTGATCGGCGCGCAGTCCGTCCGCGGACGCGATGGCAACATTGCGCCAGCCCCGTTCCCTACAGAGCCGCAACGCTTTGTCCATGTCGGATGAATCCTGCTCGGCCCGCAAGAGAACGTGGGCCCGCCGGCGGCGAGCCCACGTTATGTCCGCGGGTGAAGCACTGTCCAAATCGCCGATTACGACCTGCGGAGCCACTCCGAGGGCGCGCAGGTGCCGCAAACCGCCGTCCAAAGCGACGACGCGAGCGGCACGGGCGACGGCGATGTCTATGAGAACGCGCCGCGGTCGGTCGCCTCCGGCCACCAACACGGCGTCAAACCGCGGCGGAAGCAGCGAGGCGATGCGGGCGTTCTCATTCACAATTACGCGTAGAGGCCGCGCATTTCAGACGCCACCGACACACGCTTGATGGCCACGGCGAACGCCGCGACGCGCATCGGGCAATTGTACTGAATGTGCGTTTCGTAGACCGCGTCGAACGCCGTGTTCATCACGTCTTCGAGCTCGCGGTTGATGCGCTCGACCGCCCAGTAGTAACCCATGCGGTTCTGCACCCACTCAAAGTAGCTGACGATCACGCCGCCGGCATTGCAAAGAATGTCGGGAATGACAAAGATGCCCTTCTTGTTGAAGATCGCATCAGCGTCCGAGTCGCACGGACCGTTCGCGCCTTCGGATACGTAGCGCGCCTTCACCTTGTTGGCATTGGCCTTCGTGAGCTGAAGTTCAAGGGCACACGGCGCCAGAATGTCCACGTCCATTTCGAGCAAGTCCATCGGATTCTCGAATTTCTTCGCGAGTTTCGTGGACTCGAAACCCTTCAGGCCGCCGTGCTTTTCGGAATACTTGAACGCTTCGACGACATTGATGCCGGCGAGATTGTAGAAAGCGCCGTATTGGTCGGAAATGCCGAGGATCTTGCAGCCGTCCTGATGCAGCAGCACCGCGGCGTTGCCGCCGACGTTACCGAAGCCCTGAATGGCGACCGTCAGGCCGGCCATCTTCTCGCCATTAGCGGCGACCGCGCGGCGCGTGGCGAAGAGCAGGCCGAGCGACGTAGCCAGCACGCGGCCCTTGCTGCCGCCGATTTCCAACGGCTTGCCCGTGACGACCGCGGGAAGGTTCTCGCGTTTGTGCATCGAATAGGTGTCCATGAACCACGCCATGATCTGCGGATTCGTGTTCACATCCGGCGCCGGAACGTCACGGTCGGGACCGAACATATCTTCGAGTTCCGAGAAGTAGCGGCGCGACAGACGCTCAAGTTCGCCCATGGACAGCTTCTGCGGATCAACGATAATGCCGCCCTTGCCGCCGCCCATCGGGATATTGGCGACGGCGCACTTGAACGTCATCCAGAAGGACAGGGCCTTGACTTCGTCGAGCGAGACGTTGGGATGGTAACGCACACCACCCTTGGCCGGGCCGCGCGCGATGTTATGCTGAACGCGATAACCGGTGAAGGTCTGGATCGTGCCGTCATCCATACGGATAGGCAGCGTGACCTCGACGCACTTGCGCGGCTGCTTGATCATCGCGGTTTGGCTTGCAGTCAATTTGAGAATTCCCGCCGCCTGATCAAACTGCTTCATGGCGTTATCAAAGGCGGATTGCGACTGATGACCATCCGTACCGTGGTGCGTCGCGCGATGCGGCGCCACTGCGGTCGGCGTGCTAGCCATCATCGGCTTCTTCGCGGCGGCTTTGGTGGGCTTGTCGGACGATTTCTTAGTAGGAGTGTTTTTCTTCATAGTGATTCCTGTGGTGCTGAGACCTGAAGGATGTTAGTTGGTTCAGACGTCCGCTATTCAGACATCGATGAAGTCAAATTAAAATAAGCCAGCATTCCCCCCGCGCGCTCACCGTCGCGACGGTAGGAACTCCAGATTGGATTAGCAAAAGTATCCGGCGGCCGCGGGCAGTTCCGGGCATCCGTCACACCCGCCCGCAATAGATCCACGATCAGGGCCGCGTACACATCAAGATGCGGGCAGCCGGCGTAACGTGTGACGACATTCGGTCCAAACTTCGCGACGAATTGCGCCGCGACATCTTCCCCGACGGGGTAGTTCACCGTGCCGATGGTCGGGCCGATGGCGACGAGTAGATCGCAGGGCCTCAGATCGTGAGCCCGACACTGCGTTGCCACGGCGGAGGCGGCAATTCCCGCTAGCGTGCCGCGCCAACCAGCGTGGATCAGGCCGATCGAGCGCGCCTGAGGATGGTACAGAAAGATCGGTGCGCAGTCCGCATGGGAGGTCAGAAGCACGACGTGGGGGTCCCGTGTGAACAGCCCGTCCGTCGCCGAAATCCGGGTCGCCGGGTCCAAAAATCCCGCACCACCGTTGGCGGCCGTGACCTCTACAACCCTTGTCCCGTGAACCTGTTCAAGCGATACTGCGAATCCAATAATAAAGTCAGCTTTTTCGGCCCAATCAAGCCGATTCTTGGCGATTTCTGGGACCGATCCGCGGCCCCACGCCAGCGCGCCGCTGGAAGTTGTTGATATTCCTCCGTTTACACCCACCCATTGAGGAGGTACGGACCATGCCTTCGTTTGCTTCTTTGTCACAGTTTGGGTATCTTCGGAGGCATCTGTAAACAAGGAGACACGCATGGCCTTTCAGGCGCTTGACTACTACAATTTAGACGAGTTGCTGACCGACGAAGAACGACTGACTCGGGACACGGTACGTGAGTTCGTAACGGACAATTTGATGCCGATCATCGAGCATTGCAATATGGAAGGGCGCTTCCCGCGCGAGTTCGTCAAACCCGCCGCCGACCTCGGTTTGTTGGGTGCGCCGTACCCTGAAAAGTACGGCTGCGCGAACCTCGGCCCGATAGCGTATGGCCTGATCAATCAGGAGCTCGAACGCGGCGACTCGGGTATCCGCTCATTCGTCTCTGTGCAGACGAGTTTGGTGATGTACCCGATATTTGCGTTTGGCAGTGAAGCCCAGAAGGACTACTGGCTGCCTAAACTGGCAGCCGGCGACAAGATCGGTTGCTTCGGACTGACGGAGCCGGACTTCGGTTCGAATCCGGGCGGGATGCTGACCCGCGCGGAAGACAAAGGATCGCACTATCTGCTGAACGGCAGCAAGGCGTGGATTACGAACGGAACGATTTCCGATATCGCGGTGGTCTGGGCAAAGCTCGACGGCATCGTGCGCGGATTCATCGTGGAAACGGATCGCGAAGGTTTTTCCGCGCCGGAAATCAAGAATAAGTTCTCGCTGCGGGCCAGCGTAACGTCGGACCTAATCCTGCAGGATGTCCAAATCCCGAAAGAAAACATTCTGCCCGGTGTTACTGGACTGAAGGGACCGCTGTCGTGTCTGACGCAGGCGCGCTACGGTATCGCGTGGGGGGCCGTCGGCGCCGCTTTGGCCGTGTTCGACGAAGCGCTGCAATACAGTAAGTCGCGGATCCAGTTTGACAAGCCGATTGCCAGCTTCCAACTCGTGCAGAACAAGCTCACGTGGATGGCGACGGAGATAACCAAAGCGCAGTTTCTCGTCTATCGCCTCGGCCAATTGAAGGCCTCGGGCAAACTGCGTCCGCAGCATGTTTCAATGGCTAAGCGCAATAATGTTGGTACCGCGCTGGAGATCGCCCGCGTCGGCCGCGACATTCTTGGCGCGAATGGCATCTCCAACGAGTACCAGACGTTTCGCCACATGGCCAACCTCGAATCGGTCAACACGTACGAGGGAACGTATGACATCCACTCGTTAATCGTCGCTGAAGATCTGACCGGAATCGCCGCCTATTCGTAGACGGGTTAAATACAGAACTACTCCGAAGCCGGTTCGCGCTCAAGGACTTTCATCACGTCAATCGCCATGTCAAACTTGTTGAACGGCGGCATGAGATAACAGCCCTGCACCATCGGCTGAGTATCGAGCAGAAATTTCTGCGCGATCTCAACACCAACTTTGGCCCCCTCGGTACCTGCTGAGCGCATGCGCTCGCGGATATCCTGGGGGACAAACATATCCGGGATTTCGTTATGAATGAACTCAGCGTGTTTTGAAGATCGGAGCGGCATGATGCCGACGAAAATCGGTATGCGCGTAACATTCGCAATGCGGTTCATGAATTGTTCCAACGTACGCGGATCGAACAGCGGCTGCGTAAACGCGAACTGCGCACCGGCGTCAATCTTCTGTTGGAAGCGATCGTACTCAAGATCAAGATTCGGTGAAGTGGGATTTACCGCCACGCCCAGCAGAAAGTGCGTGGATTCATCAAGGTCGCGCCCCGTGAGATCTTTGCCTTTGTTCAAAGACGTGACCATGCGCGACAGACCAATGGAATCGAGTTCGAACACGCCCTTGGCGAACGGATAGTCCCCGATACTCGTCGGATCGCCCGTGACGGCGAGAATATTCAGCACGCCCAGCGTGTGTGCGCCCAGCAATTCGGATTGCAGGCCGATGGCGTTTCGGTCACGGCACGAGACGTGCAACAACACGTCTACACCGGCATCACGGCGAATCAAATGCGCCATAGCCACGGCACTCATGCGCGCGCGCGCCAGCGGCGAATCCGCCACGTTGATCAAGTCAACGCCCGCGGCTTTCAGTTTCTGCGCGTGGCGAATGAACGGGCCGGGATCATAACTGCGCGGCGGGTCAATCTCGACCGAAACCTGAAAACGGCGACCGAGATTGGCTCGGAATTCAGAGAACGGCAGACCGCGATGCGGGCCGTCCAAGCGCTCTTCGTCATCACCGATATCGCTCGTCACCGCAACGTGTAGCTTGCCGGGCTTGCGACCCTTCACGGCATCCGCGATGGCCCGCGTGTGCTCGGGGGTAGTGCCGCAGCAGCCGCCCACGAGCGCCACGCCCGCATCCACGAATTTCGCCGCATAATCAGCGAAGTATTGCGGCGACGCAAGGTAGATGAAGCGACCACCGACGACGCGCGCGTTACCCGCGTTGGGCTGCGCGCACAGCGGGACGTTGACGCCGCTCATGCGTTCCATCACGTCCAGCATAGCTTGCGGTCCCACCGAGCAATTGGCGCCAACGACATCCGCGCCGAATTCCACCAGTGCGCGCGCGACTTGAGAAGGCTTGTCGCCAATCAACGTCTTGCCGTCTTCGGTAAATGTCATGGTCGCCACGATCGGCAAATCGCAGAGCTCGCGAATCGCGGCGATTGCCTCCCGCATTTCGACCAGATTGGAAATCGTCTCAACGATGAACAGATCCACGCCACCGTCAAGCAGGCCGGCGACCTGCTCCTTGAACGCAGACCGCGCTTGCGCGAGAGTTACTGGGCCGATGGGTTCGAGCACACGGTCGAGCGGGCCGATAGACCCCGCGACGTAGATGATGTCTCCCGCGGCACGGCGCGCGTGCTCTGCACCAAGTCGGTTCAGCAGGCGGGTCTTCTCCGCGAAACCGTGGTCACCAAGGCGATAGGGATTCGCGCCAAAGGTATTTGTCTCGATGATCTGGGCACCGGCGGCGATGTAATCGCGATGCAAATCTTCAATAATCTGCGGATGCGTTTCATTGAGTTCGTCAAAACACGTGCGATGCGAGAAGCCCGACGCATAGAGCGTCGTGCCCATCGCGCCGTCCGCGACAAGCACCTCAGTGCTCAACCGCTCCAATATTTCCTGATTCCGCCGACTCAATTTCGCTCTCGCTGATTCCTATGGATTCGTAACGACACTTCGCCTAACGCAAACGCGGATTAACATCGCGTCAATTTGTCAAGCCGATGGACGACAACGCCATCGGCTGTTGCTATTTCTCCTGTTGGAACGACGAATACACGACCGCGCCCAACGCTCCGCCCGCCAACGGGCCGACCCAATAGACCCATGCATTCTGAAAGTCGCCGCTCAGCAAAGCCGGGCCAAGCCACCGCGCGGGATTCATCGCGGCTCCGCTGATCGGGCCGCCCATGAAAATATCAACGGTGACAGCCAAGCCGATGAAGAGTCCCCCCATTTTCGGCGCACGCTTATCCACGGCGGTACCGAAGATCACGTAGACTAAAATGAACGTCAGCACAATTTCGGCGATGACGGCCATGCCAGGGGTCGCGCTTTCACCGACGGCGGGGATGCCGTAGTTCACGGCGTCCAGCGCCAGCTTGGGCAGCGCACTCATTAAGAGTGACGACGCCGCAATCGCGCCCAGGCACTGCGCGGCCACATAGCCCGCAAATTCCTTGGCATTCATGTTCCCTGTAAGCAGCGCACCGAAGCTCACGGCGGGATTCAAATGGCCGCCACTGATCGCTCCGGTGGCGGCGGCCATGATGGCAATCGTCAGACCGTGCGCAAGAGCGATACCCGTCAACCCGACTGCGCCGTTGGTCAGATGATCCGATACAATCGCCCCAACGCCAATGAAAATCAATGCAAACGTGCCAACAAACTCGGCAAGCATCTTCTTGAACATCATACAAACTCTCCTGATGTGAATTGTTCGAGCTTCCCGGCACGGTCAATGACTACACGACCTTTGTCATCTTGCTTGACCGTGATCGCCTCAACATGCGGATCGTGTTCGAGCACGATGATCCAATTGTCGCGCGCCGCAAGGTTCAGCCAATGCTCTTTGTCATTCAGCGTCGTCAACGGGAACAAGTCATAACCCATGATATAGGGAAGCGGCACATGCGCAGCCAGCGGTATCAGATCGGAAGGAAAGAAGAGTGAGCGCCTGCCGTCGGTAATGCGGGGCATCTGCAGCGCGGGCGTGTGCCCCGAAGTCAGGTGCAAATGCAGCCCTGGCAGAAGTTCCAAGTCGTTGTCCAGAAATTCAAGCAGTCCCGCCGCCCGCACCGGTTCGTAATTGTCGTCCATGTAACTCGCGCGATCGCGCGGATTGCGCGTTTTGCCGTGGTGATATTGGACGCTTTGCACATAGTGACGCGCATTGGGGAATTGCGGCACAGCAACCCCGTCGCGAATAACTGTTGTGCCCCCGGCATGATCGAAATGCAGGTGTGTGTATATGACGTGCGTAATTTGCTCCGGCGTGACGTCGTGGCGCGCCAGCTCGTCAACGATTGACCCGCGCGGAAAAGACATCGCGAAAATGCTCTGGAATTTCGCGTCATCCTTGTCGCCAATGCCGGCGTCCACGAGAATGAACCGATTGTAAGCCTTCAGCAACAGCACGCGGGCCGTCATTTCAATGCGGTTGTGTTCGTCGGCCGGGCAGTGCTTTTCCCACAGAGGTTTGGGCACCACGCCGAACATCGCGCCGCCATCCAATTTGAAGTCCCCGGCGTGCAAGGGAATGATCTCGTAACCTGCGATCTTCATGTTTTCATTTCAAACTTGGGCCAATCCATGCCATCCCAGACGCGGCGAGGCGCATCCGTAACCATTTGCCGCGCCGCCGCAGCGCCAACTATGGTCGCCGCTTCGTCGCGGCCGGCGGCCAGACAAAAATTCTGGGACTCGTCGTCATGCGCATCGCTCATGAGCATCTCGATGTGTCCCGTCGCCAGCAAATCGCGCGCGTGTTTCATCATCGGCTTGCCGAACTGTCCGGTCAGCGATCCGGCGTCCAAACTTAGAATCGCTCCTTCGCTACGCAACTTGATTAGCTGATCAACGCTGCGGAAGGCAAGCGGATAGCGCTCGTGGTGCGCGACAACGGGAATTTTGCCCCATTTACGCGAAGCCTTGATGACGTTCAGGATAATCTCAAATGGCGTTTGCCGAGGAAACTCAACGAGGTAGTACTTCCCCGTTCCATTCAACGTGGAATAGGTGTGCTGAAACAAGTCCTGCATGTTGGCGCCAAACATCACTTCGGAACCCAGACCAATTTCTACGGGCAGGCCGAGCCTTTGCACTTCACTTTGAAGCTCGTGCAGGCGCAGCGCAAACAGGTCGCCCGCTTGCGCACCAACGCGGTCATTGACGTGCGGTGTGGACAATACGTGCGTTATTCCTTGACGAATCGCGTGTTCAAGCATGCGCAACGACATACGCATGCCTTTGGCGCCGTCGTCAACTTGCGGTAGGACGTGGTTGTGAATATCGTACACGAGCGGCTTAGAGGTCCGTGTACTCCGGTCCGCCGCCGCCTTCGGGCGGCACCCATGTGATGATCTGGTAGGGATCCATGATGTCGCAGGTCTTGCAGTGAACGCAGTTGCTGAAGTTGATTTGCAGCTTCACACCCCCGCGCTCCGCATCGGGCACCATTTCATACACGCTGGCCGGGCAGAAGAACTGGCACGGGTTGCCATACTCTTCGCGGCACTTCGTGCGGCAGATTTCTGTGTCGGCGACGTGCAAATGGACCGGTTGATCCTCTTCATGCAGAGTCTTGCTCTTGTACACGTCTGAGAGTTTGTCAAACGTGAGCACGCGATCAAACTCCTTGGACCGCCCCTCGAGCACGGCGTCGCGATCTTTCAGCCCAAGCGCCTTGACCTTCTGCATGTGAGTATGCGTCTCGGGCGAAAGCATCTTACTCTTGAAGCCGCGTCCGCCCGTAAGCACCTGCGCTCCCGCGTGAAGCATTCCCGGGAACAGACCGGACTCAAATGACTGGTGGAAGTTACGAACGGCCCACAGCTCTTCGCGCACCCAACTGGCATCCACCGCGTCCTTGTAGATCTTCAGCGTCGAGGCGGATGTGTCATCTTTCTGCAGCGCATAGAAGATGGCTTCGGCAGCAAGCATGCCAGACTTGATGGCGAGGTGAATACCCTTTAGGCGCTGGGCATTGAGAAAGGCCGCGCTGTCGCCCGCGAGCAGCAGGCCATCGGCATACAGCTTCGGCATCGAGAACCACCCGCCTTCGGGTATCGTCTTGGCGCCGTAGCCCAAAAGTTTGCCGTCGCGCAGCAATTCCGCAATCCACGGGTGCTGTTTGAATTTCTGAAAATTGTAATGCGGATCAGTATATGGGTTCTTGTAACCAAGGTCCGTCACGAGGCCAATGGACACCATGTTGTCGCGCATGGTGTAGATCCAACTGCCGCCGAACAGATCGCCAAGCGGATAGCCGAGTGTGTGATAGACCGTACCGCGCGTCGAGAGCGATTTGGGAAGTTCCCAAACTTCCTTAACGCCGAGCACATACGTCTGCGGCATTTCACCGTGCAAACTGAGCTTCTCGACGGCCTGTTTTGTCAACGAGCCGCGAGTGCCTTCGGTCAATACGGTCACGCGCGCTTCAATATTCGCGCCGGGCTCATACGAGCGCTTTTGTTCGCCGTTCTTGTTGAGGCCTTTGTCGCCGGTTTGCACACCAGTTACTCGCGCGCCGTTGTAGAGTACATGCTGCCCCGGCGTCTCTGTGGCGATCAGAATCTCCTCGGCTTCGCATTGTTCACCGAGCCACTTGACCAGGCGATTAATGGAAACGATCGGAAAACCGTGATTGCGCATCGGCGGCGGAGTTATCGGCGACTTGAACTTGCCCGTCTGCGTCAGATAGTATACGCCTTCATCTTCGACGGTATGCTCAATCGGGAGATTACGCGCGCGCCAATCAGGAATCAGCTCCGAAATTCCGCGCGGATCCATGACGGCGCCGCTGAGATTGTGCGCCCCCAACTCGCGCGACTTTTCGATAACCATGATCTCGGCGTCAGCCGGGCTCTGGCCATTGGCTTTGGCGCGCTTGAGCAGTTGCTTCAAATGGTAGGCGCACGACAGTCCTGCCGGACCCGCGCCAACAATTAGAACATCTACCGGGAGGGTTTCTCGTTCCATGGATTATCGTCCTATCTAGTGGCGGACCAACACGGTCTGCAAAGTGGCGATTTGACGCTGGTTGGATTCTTGTTGCCGCACTTGTGACAGTACTTTTCTTCGTAAGTCTCGTCTTTGAATTTCGACCAAATTGGATAGCATGTATCACAAAGAGGGTACTTCGGGTTGAATGACTTTGGTGCGCCGCACCGGATGCAATGTCCTTGTGTCTTGGCACCTGAAAATAAAGATTTCGTCGCAGTCGCTTTTTCCTGCGAGAGCAATTCTGCCTTGTCGACTTTGTCGGCCATCTCCCACCACGACTCAGCTTGCTCCTTCAGTACTTGCACTGTCTTGCTGTCGGTGAAACGGATGCCAAGCTCCCGGCTCTCCTTGTCAGAGTAGTTGTAGAGGTTTAGGCTTGTTACAAGCGCGGTCAGTTCACTCACGTAGAGTTTGGCATGCAAATGGCCAAGAGTTTTCAAGCCAACGTGTGCCGTCGCAAGATACTTTCTGTCTTCTTGGCGAAGCTCGTAGCCCGCTCGATATATTAAGCGAACTTCTACACCTTCCGCTATGGCCTTGTTGATTACGTCGCAAACATTCGTGTTTAGTTGAAGGTAAGGACTAATCAAATACACCTTTTCCTTCTTTTGAGCTTCTTCCACGATTTGAACAACAGTAGCCAGCAAGTTATTCGTTAGGACTTCAATTGAGGCGCCAAAGAGTGCCATACTATATTCCTCCAATCGCCAATTCAATCAGCGTTTTCGTCGCGGTGCCGCTGGCGGTCATCTTGGGAGTGACTGAGGTCGGATAGGCTGGGAAAGACGTCGGCGCGATGTCGAGATGCGCCCATGGCGTGCTGCCGACAAATTCGCGCAGAAAGGCCGCGGCCATGGACGCGCCGCCCCAACGATGTCCCCCACTGTTCTTCAGCATCGCGGTGTCACCCTTCATTTCATCCAGATACTCGTCAAAGAGCGGCAGTGGCCACATGCGGTCAAAGGCGCGTTCCGACGCCGCAAGAACCTGCTGAGTCACGCGGTCGCTGTTGGCGAACACGGCATCGGCATGATTGCCCAGCGCCACCTTCGCCGCGCCGGTCAGCGTTGCGATGTCCACCATGAGATGCGGTCGGTACTTGTCCACGACGAAAGCCATCACGTCAGCGAGCACCAAACGGCCTTCGGCATCGGTATTGCCGATTTCCACAGTCTTGCCGTTATATGCCGTGTAGATGTCCGACGGACGATAGGCGTTACCGCTAATGGCGTTCTCGCACGCGCCGATGACGCCGATAACGCGCTGCTTGGGTTTCAAGCGCGCGATGCCGTGCATGGCCGCGAGTACCGCCGCCGCGCCGCACATGTCAGATTTCATCTCTTCCATCATAGCCACCTTAATGTTCAAACCGCCCGAGTCGAACACAAGGCCCTTGCCTACAAGCGCGAGCGTTTTGGTCGCGCCGCGCGGACGATAGTCCATGATGATCACGCGCGGCGGCATCACGCTCGCCTGCCCGACCGCGAGCATCAGGTTCATGCCGAGCCGCTTCAGTTGCGCGCGCTCGATCGTCGTGACATGAATGCCGAACTTGACGAGTTTTTTCGCTTCGCTGCGGAGATAGTCCGTCGTCACAACATTGGCGGGATGCGTACCGTAGTCGCGTGCAAGGCACTGCGACTCGGCCATCACTTGTGCCGTGTGAATGATGCGCTCGGCGGCGTTCTTACGGGCGACGCCACCGAAATAAAGGTCCAGCGCGGCGACAGTGTGCGCCGTGCGCTTGTTCGACGGTTTGTAATGACCAAAACTCCAGTGACCAAGAATTGCGCCGTCCACGAGCGCGCGGGACGTGATTTCGGCGCTCAAGTCTTCATCGTAGGCCGACGAGCTAAACAGAGCCACATGCTTGGCCAGATTCTGGCGCGCCGCGCGCAGCACTGCGCCCGACGCGAGGCGCAGACGGCGCCACGAAAAGTCCTTGCGAGATCCCAGGCCCTGCAGAATGAGCACAGGGGCCGTGGCCGTCTCAGAAAAATGCACAAACGTCTCGCCATGCCCGGCCGTGAAGTGCGAGGCGGCCATTAACTTCTCGATTGCGGCAACCGTGCGGCGGTCGAGGCCTGCGAGTTTCGGAGCGCGCACCTCGTCATCAAACAGGCAGACGGCGATGGCTGATGGTTTGCCTTTGAGCGAACCTGTGTAGGCGGTAATCTTCATTTGGGCACCTCGCATTTGTGCTCGATTAGTTCTTTAATTTGGTTCTGACCATCCACAAGGACGACGCGTGCGCGATGTTTGCGCAGCTCTTCGTCGGTCAACTGCACATATGTCGCGATGATCACCTTGTCGCCGACTTGCCCCAGTCGCGCGGCCGCACCGTTCAGTCCGACTTTACCCGAACCGCGGCGGGCCGGAATGGCATAGGTATCAAGGCGAGCGCCGCTGTTTACATTGTAGATGTGTACGCGCTCATAGACTGCAATCCCCGCCGCGTCGAGCAGGTCGCGATCAATGGCGCAACTGCCTTCATAGTTGAGTTTTGTTTCAGTCAGGGTGGCGGAATGAATCTTACCGCCGAGCATTTCACGCATCATGTGTGGTTCTCCTCTCCGGTCAAGGTCAGCCGCGCGGTTTCGTATTCACGCAGCATGCGCTCGACGACTTCAGCCACGGGCGGCGCGTCGTGAATCAGACCCGCGCCCATGCCCGCTTCAAATTGTCCTTCTTCCCAATTGCCTTCAAAGATACCCATGCGCTCGCGTTTGCGGCCGAGCAGTTCAAGTGTTTCTTCCGGCGTCGCGCCGCGCTTTTCAAATTCCGCCGCTCTCATTGCGAACGGCGACTTGATCATACGCGTCGGGCCAATATTCTTCAGCGCCAAAACGGTGTCCGTCTCACCCGCATCAATTACCGCCTGTTTGTAGCGTTCGTGCGACGCGGACTCAGCAGTCGCGGCGAAGCGCGTACCAATCTGCACGCCATCGGCGCCCAACGCCAGCGCTGCCAGTATGCCGCGACCATCCGCGATTCCGCCCGCCGCAATCACCGGTATCTTCACGGCGTCGCGTACTTGCGGCACGAGCACAAAGGTCGGAATTTCGTCTATGCCGTTGTGTCCGCCGGCCTCCGTGCCTTCGCACACAACCGCATCCACGCCGCGCTCTTCACACTTTTTTGCGAGCTTCGCCGTCGGTACAACGTGCACGACGACCACACCATGCTTCTTGAAAGTCCGGGTGAAAAGTCCGGGATTGCCTGCGGATGTGAAAACTATTTTGATCTGTTCGTCGAGGCAAACCTGCACCAGATCCTGCACGTCGCCGCGCAGCAGTGGTATATTGACGGCAAACGGCGTCGCTGCGGGTAACGCATTGCGCGCGTCTGTTATGTGCTCGCGCAATAACTCGGCTTTCATCGAGCCTGCGCCAATCATCCCCAGGCAGCCCGCACGTGCCGAGGCCACACAGAGTTTCCATCCCGATGTCCAGACCATGCCGGCCTGGACAATTGGGTGCTCGATTCCGAAGAGTGACTGGATTCGCGCCGAAGGCCAGCGTGGAGGAACGTTCGTCATGTAAATGCTATTATATGCATGAGCCGCACGGAACTGCTTCCGTACGGCTCGCCAAAGTTCCGAATTGATCTTGCGCGCAAGTCTTAATGGTGCTTGGCCTGCGCCAGCAGGTCCACGCGTGTCACCACGACTCCATCAAGTTCACCACGATACTGAGAATGCGTCGTCGGGGCAGAATTGGTCAACAGGTAGTCACGATCCAGATAGAACTCGCCGCGACTATAACCGCCCAAATCCACGTAGCCGCTGTCCATGCGTATCGCATCCTCGGGACAGGCCTCCACGCACAGCCCGCAGAAACAGCAGCGCAGCAAGTCAATTTCAAAAGCCACCGGATACTTCTCGATCTTCCCATCCAGCGCTTCACCGGCGGTGATGTAGATGCACTTGTCCGGGCAGGCCGTCTCGCACATCATGCAGGCGACGCAGCGCGGTGCACCGTCAGGCCGCAACATGAGGCGATGCCGTCCGCGCCAACGCGGCGAGATTGGGCGGCGTTCCTCAGGATACTGAAACGTCACGATCGGGCGTTCGGTCTTGACTCCTACCGCGCGCAACGCGAACCGGCCGAGGTTGACAAAGAAATGGCGCGTCGTGACGGCCATGCCGCGCAGCAGCTCGGGATAGTAGGTCGTCTGCCAGAGCGTCAGTTTGACTTCGCGTACGGGTCGAACGGTTATCATGATAATTCTATTTGCCCAGCCACAAGATGATCAAACCGGTCACCGCGATGTTCACCAGCGCGATGGGCATCATCTCGCGCCAAGACACGCGCATCAGTTGGTCATAACGGAAGCGCGGGAAGGTCCAGCGAATCTGCATTTGCAGCCACATCAGCGCCACCAGTTTCGCGCCGAATGCAGCCATGCGCATAATCACGACCGTCCACTCGCCCAACGGAATATACATGCCCCACGGGAAATGGAAGCCCGCTTGCCCACTCTTCTCGACTGCGTCGAACAGGAACGGAATATGGTAACCGCCCAAGAAAACAGCCGTAATCACGCCGGCCAGGACGACGATTTCCGCGAACTCGCCCAAGAAGAACATGCCCCAGCGCATGCCGGAATATTCCGTCGCAAAACCAATGATCTCGGATTCGCCTTCGGGCATATCAAATGGCGCGCGCTTGGTTTCGGCCATCGCCGCCGGCAGGAACAGCAAGAAGGCAACGGGTTGCATAATGATGCCCCACTGCGGAATCCAGCCCCAAAGGTACTGATTCTGCGCGTGAACCATAGCACCCGGCTCCATCGTATTGAAGACCAGAATCGGGCCGATCAACGACAAGCCGAGGATAATCTCGTAAGAAATCATCTGCGCCGACGCGCGCATGCCGCCGAGCAAAGCGTACTTGCTGTTTGACGCCCATCCCGCCAGCATTGCTCCGTAGACGGCGATCGAACCGAAGGCCAGAATATAGAGCACGCCGATGTCCATGTCGAGGATTTGCAGTTTCACGTCGCGACCGAAAATCTCGACAGGGGGTCCGAACGGAATTACAGCCATCGTGAAAAACACGGGGGCCATTGCAAAGATCGGAGCCAAGAAGTGCAGGACCCGCACACCGCGCGGCGGTACAAAGTCTTCCTTGAAAATCAGCTTGAGTGCATCGGCCAACGAATTGACCAGACCAAACAGCCTGATACCGAGGATTGACGCTCGGTTCGCGCCGATACGGTCGGACATGAGCGCGCTCTGCTTGCGCTCGACCCACGTCAAAATGCCCGCGCCGTTCAGTATGTTGACCAGCACGAAGGCGATCTTCCCGAGAATTATTCCGAGGTCAACAAACATGGGTTAGTAGGCAGGCAGTGGGTGAGCAGATTGCACGCGCCGATAGGCCGGTTCCGGCGTGCCGTTGAGCATCTTTCCTCCGGTGGACAGCGCATCCCAGGACAAACCGGCAAAGGACTCAAAGTGAGCGCCGATCCGGTCAAACAGAGCCTGCGGGGTTTCGGCGCCGAGTTCGACCCCGAAGTGCGCACCGAGCTTGGACCAGATCTCCCATTCGGCACGCGCCAACCCATGCGGTTCAAAAGGTCGGGCAGTCTTCTGCACGCGACCCTGGAAATTCGTGTATGTGGCTTCGCGCTCGGCCCACATCGCCAGCGGCAGGACAACATCCGCCACATCGCTCCAGCCGGTCGTATGCTCGGCGAGGCAGACAATATAGCCGGTGTTCTTGCGCAGCTTAGCCAGATCGCGTTCGGACAGCGCTTTTGAGAGATCGTGGCGAATGACAATCACCGCATCAAATTCGCCTTCAACCACCGCCGCCAGCAATTCGTCTCCGCCCTGTCCGTCGCCGCCCCATGGCTTAATCTTGAGTTCCAACGCGCCACGCCGATTGGGAGTCAGATCCGCACGCTTCAGCAACTCGTCCTCTTTGCCCTTGGGTTCGAAGCCGAATGTGCAATCAATGTTCTGCACCTTGAGCTTCTCGACGAACAGGCGGTTCAGCGCGTAAAGGTCTTCATTGGATGACGAGGCCGACGCCAGCACGGCAATGGATCCCGCGCCCGACTTCGCCACGACGGCCTGTAACTTCTCCGCGACGGACGCAATGACCTCATCAATGCTCGGCGCGTGACCGTTGCTCGCGGACTTGGTTACGGGCGCCAGCAGACGATTGGCAGCGTCCACTGCGTGGTAGCTGTACCGGCCCTGGTCGCATATCCACCACTCATTGACCATCTGATTGTAACGCGGCTTCAGACGCTGAATGCGGCGCTCGGGGTCTTTGTAACGGCGGTCAATTTCCCAGTCCATGAAGATATTACAGCCGCGCGAACAACCGGTGCATACCGACGCAGTGCGCTTCATGTACCAAACGCGGCGTTTGAAACGGAAATCTTTGTCTGTCAGCGCGCCAACGGGACACAAATCCACCACACAACCGGAGTAGTCGTTGTCGAGGCGCTTGCCCGGCGTCGTCAGCAATTCCGCGTCGCGACCGTGATTAAATATGCCAAGTTCATCGGTGCCTGTAATCTCCCGGCAGAAGCGCACACATCGCGAACAGAGTACGCAGCGTTCGCTGTCGAGCACGACCGTCGGTCCGACATCTACCACTTTATGCTTGTGCTTCTTCTCGGCCAGCGCCACGCGGCTCTCGTGGAGACCGTGCTCCATGTAGTAGTTCTGCAAGTCGCACTCGCCGGCGTCGTCACAAATCGGGCAATCGAGCGGGTGGTGCTGCAGGTAGAACTCAAGAATTGACTGCCGCAGCTTGTGGACGACTTCGGTCTTAGTATAGACCTTCATCCCGTCGGCGGCCTTGGTGTTACAGCCAATGGCCACACTCTTACGGCCGCCCACCTCCACCTCCACCTGACACATGCGGCACGAGCCCACAACGGTCAGGCCCGCGTGGTAGCAGTAATGCGGAATCTCCACATTCAGAAGCCGAGCCGCTTCTATGAGGTTCATTCCCGCCGGCACTTCAACCGGTTTACCGTCTATTTCAAGCCAGGGCAAGGTAGGAGATCAGGTTGGTGACGTTAACTCTTGCAAACCGCTTCAAACTCGTGGCGGTACTTTTCCAGATAACTCTTCGTGGGCCAGGCGACAGCCGCGCCAAGCGCACAGATCGTTTTGCCGTCAATATTATTGGCAACTTCCCACATGTCGTCAATGTCGCGCTTGCGGGCGCTGCCATCAAGGAACTTCTTCGACAGGCGCAACAGCCAGTCGCAACCTTCGCGGCACGGCGTGCACTGACCACAGCTTTCGTGCGCGTAAAACCGCACCATCCAATGCATGAGCTTGGGAATTGACACGGTGTCATCAATCACCATCACGGCCGCGCTGCCGAGCATCGAACCGCGAGCAGCGACCGATTCGAAATCCAGCGGGAGATTTTCACACTCTTCTGCGGTCAGAATGTGCGACGACGACCCGCCGGGGATTACAGCCTTAAGCTTGCGACCGTTGGGAATGCCGCCGCCATACTTGTAAACCAAGTCACTCAGAAGCGTGCCCATCGGCAATTCATAGACGCCCGGCTTGTTGACGTGACCTGACAGTGAATAGAGCGCCGTGCCACCATTCTTAGGCGAGCCCAACGCGGCGAATTTCTCCGCGCCCATCTCCAAGACACGCGGCACGAAGGCGAGCGTCTCGACGTTATTCACAATCGTCGGCTGACCCCACAGACCAATAGCCGCGGGATAGAACGGCGGCTTCAAGCGCGGCCAGCCCTTCTTCCCTTCCATGGACTCAAGCAGACCGGTCTCTTCACCACAAATGTACGCGCCGGCGCCATTATGCATGTGAATTGAGCACGACCAGCCGCTATTCAGTATGTTCTTGCCCGCGAAGCCTTTTGCATACGCTTCCTGCACGGCCTTGGCGGTCACCATCGTCGGATAAAAGTACTCGCCACGAATATAGACGTAAACGCGTTCAGCCTGCACCGCATACGCGCAGATCAGCGCACCTTCGAGCAACAGGTGCGGATCGCGTTCGAGAATCAAACGGTCTTTGCACGTTCCCGGTTCGGACTCGTCGCCATTCACCGTGACATAGCGAGGGAACTTGTCCTTGGGGATGAAGCCCCACTTCGTGCCCGTCGAAAAGCCTGCGCCGCCGTGACCGCGCAGACCCGAATCCTTCACGATCTGCGTCACCTCTTCGGGCTTCATCTTCAGCGCGCGCTTGAACTGATCATACGCGCCGTTCTTCAGGGCCACGTCCAACGAGGCCATGTTGGCCACGGCAAAATTCTTGGATATCACCCGCACAGAGCCGTTGCCGATCATGCCACTGTCTCTCCGGCTACGTTGCCCAGCAGAGGCGTCGGATTGTCGGCTACCAGCGGTTCTCCCGCGCGCAGCCCGTCAATCACCTTGTCAACCTTTTCCTTGCTCAATTGGAAATACTGATCCTCGTTTACGAGCATCATCGGCCCCCACGAACAACCGCCCAGACATTCCACGCACTTCAGCGTGAACATGCCGTCTTTGGTCGTCTCGCCCGGGTGGATCCCCAACTTCTTCTCGATGTGGTGCTGCAGCTCTTCCCCGCCGGTCAGACAGCATGCGATATTCTGACAAACCTGAATCAGGTATTTGCCGCTCGGCTCGGCGCGCATCATCGAATAAAACGTGATGACCTCGCGCACCTTCACTTCGGTCACGCCGAGCGTTTCCGCAACCCATGCTTCCGCCTCGGGCGTAATCCAGCCCAATTCGCGCTGCACTTCAAACAGCAGCGGAATCAGACCCGATTGACGTTTGTCCTCGGGGTAGCGAAAGCCGATCTCAGCGGCCTTCTTCTTCAGTGTATCGGGGATTTGCATGAGAATTGGTTAGCGATCCAACTCGCCGCCGATCATATTCACGGAACCAAACGTGGGAACGATGTCGGCGATCATGTAGTTGTTGATCATCTCCGGCAGGCAAGCGACCATCGGGAAGCACGGCGGTCGGCAGCGAACGCGCCACGCGCGGTCGTTGCAGCCGTCCTTCGAATGCTCGTCGGGATGACTAACAATATAGAACCCAAGTTCGCCGTTGCCGCCCTCGACCGGGAAATAGACTTCGCCTTCGGGAACGCGGATGCCGTGGCCGTACATGATCAATTTGAAGTGATTCATGAGGCCTTCGATATTCCCGTATGTGTCCTTCTTGTCGGGCAGGACCACTTTCTTGTTGTCACAGCTAATCGGCCCACCGGGTATCTTTGCGACACATTGCTCGATAATCCGGCAGCTTTGCTCCATCTCTTCCATGCGCACAAGGTAACGATCCAAATTGTCACCCTTGCGACCGACCGGCACTTCCCAATCAAGCTGATCATAGACCAGATACGGAAAATCCTTGCGCACATCGTAAGCCACGCCGCTCCCGCGCAGACACGGGCCGGTCCAGCCCCAGGCAATCGCGCGTTCAGCGCTCATCACGCCGACGTTTTCCATGCGCTCAACAAAGATCCGGTTATTCGTCAGCAGGATGTCGCACTCGCGCAGAATCTCGCGAATCTCCTTGACCACCCACAGGCACTTGTCCAGCCAACCCTCGGGCAGATCGTGCGGCATGCCGCCGACCCGCGCTGCCATCGTCGTGACGCGCGCGCCGCAATACTCTTCGATCAACTCCCACAAATACTCACGGCCCTTGATCATGTAGAGGAACACCGTGAAGCCGCCCAGCTCCATAGCCGAGGCGCCCACACAGGTCAGATGATCGCTGACTCGCGCGATCTCGCACATGAGCGTGCGTATGTACTGTCCCCGCGGCGGGACTTCGATGCCGAGCAGCTTCTCAACGGCCATGCAGTAGCCGACGTTGTTGATCGGCGAGGAGACGTAGTTCAAACGATCCGTATAGATGATCGCCTGATTCCACGTGCTCTCTTCGCAACTCTTCTCAAACGCGCGGTGCAGATAGCCGATCTCCACTTCCGACCCGACCACCAGCTCGCCTTCCAGCTTGGCCACGATGCGGATAATCCCGTGCATCGCCGGATGCGCGGGACCGATGTTCAGCAGCATTTCCTTCTGCTGGAACTCGGGCTCGTGGGCCTCTACGGCCGCGTCAAGAGTCGGTAGGTGCTCGGTATGCTGCATGGTTAGTTCTGCGGGCCGATCAACGGCTGGCGCTTCGTCTTGGGATAGTCCTTGCGCAGCGGATGGCCTTCAAATTCTTCGTAAAGCAAAATACGCTTCAGTGACGGATGCCCGTCAAACTTCACACCGAACATGTCCCACACCTCGCGCTCAAGCCAGTCGGCAATCGGGTAGAGCGGCGTCAGGCTGGCGATGTGCAGACGCCCATCTTCAAGCTGAACCTTCACGCGCAGACGATCGTGGTTCGTCATGTTTAACAGATGATACACCACCTCGTAGCGCGGGCGGCGCGGATGATAGTCCACAGCCGTCAGATCGCACAGCATATCATAGCCAAAACTGTCACGCAAGAGCGTCATGATCGCCAGCACGTGGCGGCTATCAATAATGATCGTCCGCTGGCCAAACCGCTCGTGCCAATCCAGCACCGCCGCAGGCAGCGTCTTCTCAATCGCGATATGTTCGGGAATTTGCTCACAATGCTATATCTGGCAATACTTGTATTTCTTATTTACCCGTAATGCTAACTTTACCAGTTAAATCGTTCGCTCGAGCATGGCCGCCGGCGATCGCCCCAGATCCAAGCGCACGCTACTTCCACTCGTGCTTCTGATTTTGAATCAGGTGCTGGAGCTTCAACAGTCCGTCGAGGACGGCTTCGGGGCGCGGCGGGCAGCCGGCGATATAGACATCCACCGGAATAATCGTGTCAATGCCCTGCACGGTCGCGTAGTTATCATACGGGCCGCCGCAACTGGCGCAGGCGCCAAAACTGACCACCCACTTGGGATCGGCGGTCTGCTCATAGACGGTCTTGAGAATCGGGGCAATTTTGTGACTGATCGTGCCCACCACCCAGATGACGTCCGCCTGCCGCGGCGAGAAGCGCGGGAAGGCCGCGCCGAAGCGGTCAATATCGTAATGCGAACAGGCCGTGGACATGAACTCCATGCCGCAGCAGGCCGTCACAAACGGATACTGAAAGAGCGAGTACTTCCGCGCCCAGCCCAGCAGTTTGTCGAACTTCGTCGTCAGGACATTCCCCGACAGCGAGCGCGACATATCCATCATGGGGCTCTGGATCAGTTCGCTCATGTTACTTCCACTCCAGGACGCGCTTCTTAACAGCATAGTAAAGCCCGACCGCAAGAATGGCCAGGAACACATTCATCGAAATAAACCCGATCATCCCGATCTCGCGGAAACTGACCGCCCACGGATACAAAAAGGCCACCTCGATGTCGAACACGACAAACAAGATGGCCACGAGGTAGTACTTGATCGGGAACGGCTGCGATGCGTCCGACTTGCTAATCCAGCCGGACTCGAACGGTGCATTTTTCGTCTCGTTCGGGCGCTTCGGTCCAAAGAGGACAGTCAGCGCCACAAAAAGCCCGACCACGGCGGCAACCGCCCCGGACAGGATCAAAAAGACGACAAGATTATTGGAGTGAAGGGCGTCCGGCATGGGGGTGCGGGAGGAGGCCAAGGCTTGCTACAAAATTCACGAGACGGATGTTCAAGTCCCCGTTTTTCAGCACCCATCGCCTCAAGATATCGCATGTTAAGCGATTTCAAACTCTTGCGCCATGTTGCCCGTTGAACGCATCCTGCCTAATTGTGCGGTAAACTACGGAAAACTTTTGGCTTTGTCAACTGACTCCCGTTCTTTGAGCCGGGCAAACTACTTAGCTTTCTCTAACACGAACATACGGTTCTTGGGGGCAATCAGACTCTCGAAGGCCGCCCGCAGGCTCGGGTAGTCTTCGACCGAGACCATGTCCGCACTATACGTGACCGACTGCTGCCACTCAATGCGGTCGGCCAACTGTTTGGGCACAACTTCGATGGACATGAACGGATTGGCGACCAATAGGCGGTTCGGCAGGTAGGCCACTTGATATCCCTTGGGATAAGAGACGATGATGGTCTGCGAAACCGTACACATCATTGGCAGGTCAACCGGATACTTAACGGTAGGCAACGATGGGTAGAAGCCGGCGGAGGCGAACGCGAACGGCGAGACAGGAATGTCCACGAGCAGCAGATCACCTTGCTTGACCGCAAAGTCCGGGCACGAGAAATCCATGCTCACCCGCATCGGCTGGGCCAACTGCTTGGGATCAGAGACCTCCGACCGAATAACTTCGCAGCCTTGCCCAATGCGGGAAGCGGCGCGCTGGAAGTAGATTTCACGCTCCTGCTGTTTCTGGTCCGTAAACGTCGCGCGCGCCGATGCCGCAAAATCGGCAATGACATCGCAACGCGCCTGCCCGGCTAATGTGCCAACGGTGTCCAGCGTCAGGGACATGCTCACCGTTGCGCGGCGCTCTTGCCGCACGAGATCTCCGGCCGGTTCGAGTAAAGGTGCGCCAAGAATTAGTTGACAGCTCATGCCGACCGAGCGACCGTACGTAATCTCGTCAGGCGGCGAGAACTTCGGCAAGGGGTCCAGGAAAATCGTGTCCGCATCTACTGGCACGGCCAAGACCATCTGATTGAACTGATCGAGAGAGGGTAATTGGCTGAACGGCGCGTTACTCGCCTGCAACAACACTGGATAAGAGTTGATACCATAGGCACCCAACAACGCCGAGAGCAGCACCAGTTTGTCGCGCACGTCGCCGTAACGGTTAGCCCACACGTCGTCGGCGTCGTTCGGTTCGTAGCCGACGGCCCCCAATCCCAACGGAACCGTCCGGATGTTCTGCTGCACCCAAAAGGCAATGTTGCGGGCCAAGGGGTGCCCCGACAGCGTACCGGGAGTGGAGATCAAAGCATATTGCGTCTGCGCGTAGGAGGCGTGCTCAACGGCCCGCCAGAAGCGCTCGCCAACATATAGCCCCAACTCGCTCCAGTCTTCGAATGTCGTGAAAATCAGCCGCGGGACCAAGTGCGAGATGCCCACCATGTCCGGTTCCGGTGTCAACTGTCTGAGGTTCTGGAACGACCATGTTAGGGTGCGACGCACACCATCCACAGCTTGCGTCGGCGTGACGGGCGAATTCTGCATCTCATACCGCAGCGGGTATGTCGTGTCCGCGACGATCTCGAAGCGCTGATCGGCAACTGGCTCGAATCCGCCGAACGTAACGATACCGCTCTGATAGTCATCGGCCCAGGGCGTGCGACCCGACTTCGGAACAACGCGATACTTCCAGTAGATCACCGCGCCCGCAGCCAGCCCCGGAAAGCTGACGTTTTGCTGTTTCAACTGTGAATATGCCGAAGCCCACTGCACTTCGGGCGCACTCGTCACCGTGAACGCGTCTTTTTCCGGTTCAATCCATCTGCCGTCCGCCTGCCGAGTATACACGGCATCGAAGATCACCGTATCACGCTCGGAGTCAAAGCGAATCGAACGGTCGCCTTGCTCATCTTTGGCCCGATCGTCCAGCAGCTTCAAGCACTGCTCAACATACGACGTGGCCGCGCCGCCCGAGTCCACATTTAGCTGACGGTAGTCGCGCAGCACAAGAACAGATGCGTTCGGAAAGTCTCCAGAGCCCGCAGCCGTTGAGGCCATGGCTTCAAGCCAATCGGGGACAGAGACAGAAAACGCTCGCGATGAGGCGAGCAGCAAAATAACGAAAACGACGTAACGCTTCGACATGGAAGGTCCGAATGAGTGGGACGGAAAGTTTGCGAGGAGGTCAGTGAGTCCGGAGGCGGAAGCGGTGTAACGCCCGGCCGGCCATGGTGCCCAACAGGGTCGGCAGCACAGCGAGGACCATCGTCAGGGACAGCTCGATCGGAAAGAGGCCATTCGCCTCAGGATAGTAGTAAAGCTCAAGGCAGGTGCGCAGAAATGCCACCATGGGAATGCCGAAGCCAAGCAGAATCACCCAGCGCCACAGACGGTCACTATAGCGGTAGCCCAGAAAGACCGCTGCACCCAGCAGAAGGACTGAAGCCACGATCATGCCGTCTATGCCGGGCATCTTGATGAAGATGATGGATGCGATAGAACCAATGGTCAAGGCAATCCAGCGTGCACTTCGCGGCGTCTCCGGACCACCCCATCGCAATCTGCCGCGCAGCAATTTGCGAATCACCGCGCCGGCATACGAGCCGATAGCGGCGGGAACAGCCAGAGTCGCACCCAATTGCAGTCGAATGGCAAGATCCGACAACTGATCGATACCGCCCAACAGCGTACCCACAACGGTATAACCAGCGGCCAGCAGAAGCGGGTAGATCCACGGGCGGCGGGAGTCCAAAAGGCCCAGCACAAGCCCAGCCAGCACAATACCCAACGACCAGGCAATGGTCCCGGCCTGGTTATCCAGCATGAACGGCATCACGGTGCCGCCGAACGTCGCAAGGATGGCCAAGAACCACCAGAGGATCTTGCGGTTGCGGATTTCGACCTGCTCTTGGGTCGTCTGCAGTGGGGCTTCGCGTAAGTCTTCCATGGGAGATGGCTACCGCAAGAATCCCGCCGAACGAGCCAATCTGCAAAACTCAACGATATTCGGCTAAGATCGCGTTGTCAGCACAATTTTGCCACGCTCCAACAGGTCGAGGCGGTTGACCATCGCCAACAGGTGGGGATATCGCGACAAGGGAATATCCAACGCACCCACTTCAAGGGACTGTTTGAGCGTGACAGACTGACCCTTGGAGCTGGATGTGCGCGACAAACGAAACTCCGATTCGTTGATCTCCACCGGATCCGGTAGACTGCGTACAATGTATTCTTTCGGAAACTCGACTGTCTCGGTCATCTGCACGGCAAACGTGGATTCGAGACGCAAGGGATAACGGCGGTCGGTCAACTCAGAACCCGACAGGAGATAACTGGATAGGAAATCCAGTTTGCGGCCTTGCGCCACCGAGTTCAACATCCAGAATTTGCCGGCCTGAATTGCGTAATCTGTTGCGCTTACCCGCAGCTCGATCCGCAAGGGCAGATCGAGATCCAGCAGATCGCTGATGGACAGGCCGTCTAATCGCGCCGTCGGTGCCAAGCCCTGAACGAAGCCGGTGAAGAGGATTTCGCGTTCTTGCGGCGAGATGGACTGCAAATGTGAACGCAATACGAGGTCCGGGAAGCCGCGCGGTTCAATCAGGATCGTCGAGGTCAGCAGTCCGTGATCGTCCACTTTGCTGGTGGCGGCCACACGATAGAGATTGTTGCTCGGATCTTCCACCGGCGTCCAGGCCAGTGGATTGCCTTGCGCCGTGCAGGTCAGGACAGCACGGTCTTGTTCGTTGGCGGCGAGGTACTCCGTAGTCTTCTCTACTGTCGGATCAATATAGCGTCGGCCCTTGCCATCAGGCACCGACACGATCGCGTGATTGAACTGATCCACGGCGATGTCACCGTCAATTTTCCACGACGGGTTCATCAACGCAATGTCTGCGTCTATACCCGCCTCGCGCAGCATCGTTACCATGAGCGCCGCCTTATCGCGACAAACGCCGTATTTGTTCCGATAGGTAACCGCCGCCGACTCCGGCTTGTAGCCGGCCTTGCGACCAGTTAACGCGGTGTCAACGTAGCGGATACTGTTCGATACGAATTGAAAAATCGCCCGGATTGCGTCTTCCCGGCTCTTCCCTTTTGTCAGCGCAATGACTTCCGCACGGATCGCGGAATCGGCGACCATTTCCGGTTCGGCCAAGTCCGTGTACCAGCGCGACCACGTTTCCCAATCGGGAATCGTCGTAACCAATAACTGCCGAGCTGTCTCCGGAAACGGCGGCATGCCCGGTTCGGGAACAATTTGCGGTACGTCCTTGATCGTCCACACATGGTAGTCACGGCCTTCGCGGTGGGCCTTAACATGGCTAACACCGTCTCCGCCGCGCACCTTCCAGTTCACGGTCATGCTGTCTGGCAGCGTAATTTCGACAACTTTCTGCTGGAGCGGGTCGGTATGCTCAAAATACTCCGAAAGATTGAAATGCCCGTCCATTGGCGGCTCGCGCGTGATCTCTTTGTAGACGACTTCCACCTCAGCCCCCTTTTCAAGCGCCGGAAAGGTGATGATCTTCTCGCGAACATTGTTCAGGTAAAACTTGCCAAAAGCGGGCAACGGCACGTCTTTGATCGCCGATGAATCCACCGTGATCGTCCGGCCGTCCGGCAAGTATACACGGGCGGCCACGACTTCCACGGTGTCATAGCCGAGATTGTACATCGTCTCATCCTGGGCATATTGCCGCACCGCGCGGTCCGTCAGCAAGGCAACACGGTAGCGCCGCAGGGTCTCGCCCGAGCCGTCCCGGTTGACCACCACGCTCGTGCAGTCGTAGCGCACAACGGCGTTCGCCTGATCAAACGGAATGTCCGGGCCGCGAAGGGGAGTTTCTTGTGCGGCGGCTACGGCCGCAAGCAGAAGTTGCAGAAGTATGAGTCGAAGCATCGTGATTCTCGTGTGAAGTGAATACCCTAAGTATAAGGCTTCCCTAACTGAGTTGCAAGGGACGCCCGGGAAACGCAACGACCCCGCCGGGGCGGGGTCGTTGGTCACAAACTACGTCCGTCGGCAGCTTACTTTAACAGCAAGAGCTTCTTGGTCGCCGTGTAGTTCGGGGCCGTCAAGCTGTAGAAGTAGGTTCCCGAGGGCAGGCCTTCGGCATTCCATTCCACAACATGCTCGCCCGCGTTCACAGGACCATTCAGCAACGAGGCGACTTCGCGGCCCGAGACGTCAAAGATACGCAAGGTCACTTCGCTAACTTCGGGCACCGTGAAGGAGATCGTCGTGCTCGGGTTGAACGGATTCGGATAGGCGTCAGCCAGATTGTATTCGAGCACTGCAGCCGGGGTTTCGCCGAAGCGGGCCGAAACCGTCGAGTGCGCCGTGCGGACGCCGCTGGCATCAACGTCAATCAGGCGATAGTCGTACGTCGTGCCGGCCACGCCATAGCGGTCAGCGTAACGATACGTCGCGCCAGACGCGCTGTTCTGCGCTTCCAACTCGGCCAGCTTCTCAAACGTGCTGGTGCCGTTCACACAACGCTCAATTTCCCAATGATCGGCATTGGACTCGGAGGCCGTCGTCCATTGCAAGTCCACGCCATCCGCGGTCGTGTATGCGTCGAAGCCTGCCAGTTCCACCGACAACCACTTGTCGCCCGGAAACACCCAACGCTGGCACAGCGTATCGGTCTCGCCTTCGATCACAAGCCATTGCTTGTTGAGGCGATCAGACTCGTTGCAGCCAATAACGGCGTACGGCCAAGCGGTGCGCGAGCACAGCGAAACCGTGACCGGAGCGCGCTCCGCGATCAACTGCGTCACGCTCAGGTGAATGCAGCCGTCTTCATCCGTATAGAACACACCGTTTTCAACCGGGCCATCGCCAATCTGAATCGCCAATTCGACCTTGATATTCTCGAGGTCCGTGTTGTTCAGCGACCACGCATAATCGCCGCGCGTCAGGCAGAGACGGATATCCACGGTGGCATAGTCGCCTTCAATGGCCGGGCCGTAGCAGGCGTCGCCCCACACGTCGCCGGGGAGAACGACGTTCTTGCCAATGGCCTCCAAAGCCCAGCTGTTCGCCTGATCGTTGCGCGGCGCATTGGTGCAGTAGACCGTATTGACATACGGGTAGACCGGAGTGTCGGCAAAATTCGGATAGCCGCGACCAGCGTCGTAGCAGAAATGCGGCAAGCCTTGGTTCGGGCCGCCGTCAAGGAAGCTGGTCAGCTTCCAGATCGCAACCTGATAGGCGTCATCTTCAAAGATCGAAGCCGGCGTATGCCAGGCGAACAGATAAGCCAGAGCCTGCAATTGCGTCGCATGGCAACTGTCACCGCTAATTACGCCGGGATAAACGTCTACGCCATACGGAGCGGACTGGGCCGGATGGTACAGGTCAACGCACCATGCGTACGACGGATTCGGGGACATTTCGCAATCGGTCGTGAAACACATTTGGCCGTAGTTGTTGCCGGTCTGGCCGCCGGGCCAATGGATGGTGCCACGACCGCCTTGACCGCCACTGCCGAGCCAACGCAGCCCCGTGTAGTCCCAGGTGCAATCGCCGCACTCGTCCAGTGCCACGCTGCCGCGATTCGGATCATTAATCTCTTCTTCATTGGGGTTGAGGGCCAATGCACCACCGGCAAGGGCCAGCAGGCAAACCAACCCGCCCAACAAGAAGAGTGTCGGTACACGCTTCACAAGTTTCTTCATCGTACCTTCTCCTTGCTTAACATATTGTAATCGTTCAATCAACGTAAAAAATCCCCGATGGTCCATAGTGAACCCTCGGCGGCTTGGAGCTTGACATTCCGTCTTCGGCTCCGTATATTGCGCGTCTTCTGGGGCAGTAGCTCAGCTGGGAGAGCACCACGTTCGCAACGTGGGGGTCAGCGGTTCGATCCCGCTCTGCTCCACTAACGCCTTCGGCGTTTCCAATTCCTCGGCAGATATCGCCGGGCCCCGTACAAGAGGTGACCGCCCAAACCCGCCAGGACCGGAAGGTAGCAACGGTAAGTGGTTCATCGCTGTGTACGGACCGCCTGGCGATGTCTGCCGAGACTTTTTTGGCGACAACCCTGTCCCAACTCGCAAGCAACGCTCCGGCCCGTATTGGCTTCAACAATGTACAGAGTGTGAAGCTAACCGTCACGAAAATGCACAAATCCCGTGATGCTATCTTCTTAAAAACCTTGCCTTTCGAAGTATAGTATGTGTGCGAGGACGGCTTACTATATTTGCGGCGTACTGCGCTGATTGTCAGAACCTTAGCCATCCCTGCCCGACTTATCCACCGCCGTTCACCGAATTCTCCCTCCTTGCCGCATGGTTGGCCGTTTTCAGTCCTCCTCTTTTGTGACAAAGTCAGCTTTCACGGCTGACGCAATCCTCATATTGCTCAACCTTTTCCCAGTCGGAAACGAGCTGGTGGACGATTTGGTCAATCTGGATATGGAGAGCAACCTCGCAGTCTGGGTCAGCAGTGCGAAATTGCTGGTCGCGGCACTATTAGCAGGTAGTTTGGCCAGCCAAGTGGGGCGTTTGAAATGGCCGATGCGAGCGGCTGCGCTGCTCTTTCTGGCTATCTCGATTTCGGAAACTGCTACACTTCACGAACGGTTGGGCGGCGTCGCGTATTGGAAGCTGCATGGCACCGAGTTGAGTTTTGGCGGCGCCCCATGGATACTCTACTTTGCTCCGGCGGTCATGGCGGCACTTCTGGCTCTCATCTGGGCCATGAAGAGATTGTCCGCTGTCTTTCCAAGTGCGACTCTTTGGCTGTGGTGCGGAGTGGGCTTATGGTGCGGGGCGCTGGTGGCCGAGGTCGTCCCGTTCACTGTTTCAGGGGTATCAGCGAACGCACACCACTACCTGCCAATTCTCGAAGAGTCGTGCGAATTGGTCGGCGCGAGCTGCTTTTTGGCCGGTCTGCTGTGCATTCGCGATGTGCTTGCCGCCGAGCCTAACTCGGCCAGGTTGGCCGGACGGTAGAGGCGCACCGCGCTTGTAATCAGGGTGGTTTCACATATTTTATTGTAAACACTTATCTTATATTTGAACATGTGTTTAGATATTTATCCCCAACCGTTGACTTTCCGGGGAAAAACGGCTACTTTCGTGGTTACGTGTCGCGTTGTTCCAGACGCACACCGATACCCGTCCGTTGCCAGACGCCACTCCTCACATTCCCATGAGCTATCAGGTACTCGCCCGCCGCTGGCGGCCACAGCGCTTCGCTGACGTGGTCGGCCAAGAGCATATCACCCGCACGCTTCAGAATGCCATTGCGCAGTCGAGACTTGCGCACGGCTTCTTGTTTACGGGTCCGCGCGGTGTGGGGAAAACCTCGACAGCGCGCATTCTGGCCCGAGCGATTAACTGTGAACGGGCCGGGCAGCTCCAACCCGTCGAACCGTGCAACGAATGCGAGACTTGTCGCGCACTGCTCGAGGATCGTGAATTGGACGTCGTCGAGATTGACGGCGCTTCGTACAACAAGGTGGACGACATCCGCCGTATCAACGAAGCGGCGCGGCTGGCGCCGGCCGCAGGTCAGAAGAAAGTCTTCATCATTGACGAAGTTCACATGCTGACGACGCAGGCGTTCAATGCGTTTTTAAAAACGCTTGAAGAGCCCCCCTCGCATGTGATCTTTATTTTGGCGACGACCGACGTACACAAAGTGCCGGCGACCATTCGCTCGCGCGTTCAGCGCTTTGACTTCAGGCCGTTGTCTCCGGTCGAGATTGCCGATCATCTCGGCCATATCGCGCAAGCGGAAGGCTGGGCAGCCGAGCCGGAGGCCTTGTACCAGATCGCGCGCGCTGCGGACGGATCGTTGCGCGACGCAGAAGGACTGCTGGATCAGGTCGTAGCGTTCTGCGCGAATAACATCACTCTCGACGAGACCCGCAACGTGCTGGGCACGCTGTCAGCCGCCGTGCTTGAACGGGCAACGCAGTTGGTGGCAACGCAGGACATGAATGGACTGCCGGAGTTTTTCGGTCTACTGGCGCGACAAGGCTCGGATTACAGCCTGCTTCTGCGTGAATTGCAGTCCTATTGGACGGACGGAGTCTTTCTGCTGCAGAACCTGCCGATACCGGGGAGGGGTCCCGACGAGTGTGCGGCGCTGCGCAGTGCGATGGGTGATCTGACGATTGAGGACATGTTCCGGCTGATTCGTCTCGCCGCGAATCTCGAGGACGATATCAAGTGGTCCGTTTCGCCGCGAACACGGTTTGAGATTTCGGTGCTCCGCTGGGTTACTCTGGATCGTGCGGTGAGCATCAAGGAGCTCTTGGGCCAGGTGGAGCGCGATACTCCGGTGGCGCAGTCAGCGCGGCCCGCTTCGCCCGCTCCGGCCGCTCCGCGCCCGGCCGCACCGACGGTGCCCAAAGAGGCTGAGACTCCGCGAACGGTGACGCAACCCAAACCCAAAGCGCCGACGGCACAAGCCGCACCAACCGCCCCCCCACCCCCACCGACGCGCACAACAGCGCTGGAGTTGGACGAACTGAACGGAGCATGGGCTGGAATCTGTGATGCGATCGAAAGGATCAGCTCGGCCGCGGCGGCCTTCGCCCACAACGATTGGGAGACGGTCAGCCTGCAAGGCACGACGTTGACTATTCGACCGCGCCATCCGGGCAAGTTCCATCTCGATAACATCAAGAGTAACTCGGCGGCGCTCGAACAGGCGATCCTCGAGGTCACGGGCGCACGAGTTAAGATTGTGGCGGCAGCGGCAGCGGCGGCCGACAATCCTGCACCGACCGCGAAGACCTCGGCGGCACCGCGCAAGGCGGAGTCGGGCGATGCTGCCGCGGAAGGCGGCGACCTTTTCAGCAGCGTCATGTCGCAGTTTGGCGGCGAGGACGTCACCTCACGCGTCGAGAAGGCGAAGAAGTAGCATGTCACAAATGTCGCCGACGCTTGAGCGGCTGATTGACCAGATTGCAAAGCTGCCGGGCCTGGGCAAGAAGTCCGCGCTGCGCATCGCATTGCACATTCTGAAGCAGTCAGAACCCGACGCCCGGGCGTTGGCCGAAGCGATCATGCAAGTCAAACTGCGGTTGCATTTGTGCCCGCGTTGCGGCAATCTGACTGAAAGCGAGTTGTGCGTCATCTGCGCGGACCCGAAGCGCGATTCGCAAATGCTCTGCATTGTGGAGTCGCCACAAGATATTTTGCGGCTGGAGAAGGCAACGGGATACCGGGGCGTCTACCACGTGTTGGGCGGCGTGCTGAGCCCGCTCGATGGCGTAGGACCGGAAGCCTTGCGCATGGCTGAACTGTGGACGCGCACGACGCACGAAACTTTTCGTGAAGTGATCCTGGCGATCAGTCCGACTGCGGACGGTGATGCGACGTCGCTCTACCTGCTGCGTGAGTTGAAAGAGAAACAGATTCCCGCCACGCGGCTGGCGCGCGGCGTCCCCATCGGTGCCGAACTCGAGCACGTGGATGAGGTGACGCTGGCGCGGGCGCTGGCTGAACGTACGCGGATGGACAATTGACCTATGATTCCCGGGTTTAATCTGGCCAATCAGCTCACGCTGTCGCGCCTGGCATTGGGACCGCTATTTCTGATAGCCTATTTGGGCGAGTTTAAGTACTCGATCGAACTGGCGCTGGGAGTTGCGGTACTGATTGAGGCGACAGACGTAGCCGACGGCATCGCGGCGCGATCGCGCAAGCAGGTCTCAGACGTGGGCAAACTGCTGGATCCGATGAGTGACACCATTGCCCGCATCTCCTATTTCATCAGTTTTCTCGTGTGGGGCTTCGCCGCCGCGTGGATGGTTGCGATTATTGTCTACCGCGACGTGGTTGTGGCCTACCTGCGCGTTTTTTCCGCGCTGACCGGCACTGCGATGGGGCGGCGCACCAGCGGCAAGTGGAAGGGAATTTTACAGGGCGCGGTGGCGCTGACTATCCTCACGCTCCATTGGGTGCATGCCCGCGTGACACCTGTCCCGTATTTTGAGAAGATTGTCTGGTGGATTCTGGCCAGTGTGACGGCCTATACAGTGTTTACCCTGATTGAGTATTTGCACGGCAACCGCGAGCTGCTACGCGAAATCCGGCATCGTGGACGGCCCATCTAAATGATCACTCGCTTCGAAGAGGCCGTCACGACCGTATTGTGGACGGGCTATTCACCGGTGGCTCCCGCGACCGTCGCCTCGGCGCTGGTAGCAGGCATCTTGTGGTTTGTACCGCGTGCGCAGTCACCATGGATGCTGATCCTGCTGGGGCTGCTGACCTTCGTCGGTGTGTGGCTGTCAAACCGTTACATCGACGGCTACGAAGTTCGTGACCCCGGGAGGTTTGCTCTGGTACGGCGGAAGAATCCAAAGAAGGAAGATCCCGATCCGGTCGTGTTTGATGAACTCGTCGGGCAGTGGATAACGCTGCTTGCCGTTCCGCATACGATCCTCGGCTTCAGCGCGGCATTTTTCGCTTTTCGAGCCTTTGATATCTTCAAGCCGCTGGGCGCCGGGCAATTGCAGAAGCTGCCGCGCGGCTGGGGCGTGATGCTCGACGATGTTTTGGCCGGGCTGTGGGCAGCGCTGTGCTTGTACGGATTGCATTACTGGCAGCCGGAACTGCTGAGCGCATTTTGATGAGCGAGCGACTGCGCAGCGAAGTGATCACGATTGGCGACGAGCTGCTGTTGGGCCGGACCATCAATAGCAATGCGGCATTCCTTGGGCAGCGTCTGGCCGAGTGCGGAGTTCCCGTACAATGGTCGTCGTGCGTGGCGGACGATGTGGCCGAGATTCAGGCGGCCATCAGTCTGGCGCTGAACCGGGCTGACGTCATTGTCCTGTCAGGCGGACTCGGTCCGACACCGGACGATCTGACACGCGACGCCATCGCCAGGTTGTTCGATTTGCCGCTTGTGGAGTCGGCGGAACAGCGGGTGCATGTCGAGGAGATATTTCGCAAGCTGGGACGCGCCATACCTACAGCCTCGTCGAATCAGGTGCTCGTGCTCGGGGGAGCGCTGCGCTTGCCGAACCCGCTGGGTACTGCGGCGGGAATATATTTGGAACGCAAGGGCAAGCACCTGTTTGCGTTGCCCGGTGTGCCGCCGGAGCTTGAACGGTTGATGGATGAACAGGTAGAGCCGATCGTGCAGCGCCAGTTTGGCGGAGCGAAATATTTCGCGCGCACGCTGCGCATGGCGGGCATTGGTGAGTCGCTGCTCATGGAGCGCTTGGGCGACCTCGATGCTTTGGCCCGGCGGGTTGAGTTGGCGTATTTGCCCCACCAAGGTCTGCTTGACCTACGGATGACTTCGCGAGCAACGGACGCGTACGAGGCGGAGGCCGATATCGCATTCGCCGAGCATTATATTCGCGAACGCGCAGGCGAACATGTTTACGCGACCGGACGGGACACGTTAGCGCAAGTCATCGGGAATGTCTTGGTCAACCGCGGCCAGTGGCTGACGGTGGCAGAGAGCTGCACGGGCGGTTTGATCAGCGCCATGTTGACCGACACGCCGGGAGCTTCGCGCTGGTTCAATCGCGGTTTCGTGACTTACGCGAATGAGGCTAAACAAGAATTGCTCGGCGTGCCCGCGGCAACGCTGGAACAGTACGGCGCCGTCTCTGAAGAGACAGTACAGGCCATGGCCGAAGGAGCGTTGCGAACGGCGCGAGCGGATTGGGCAGTGAGCGTCTCCGGGATTGCGGGTCCGGATGGCGGCACGGATGAGAAGCCGGTGGGAACGGTTTGGATCGGAATCGCCTCTGCACACACAACGGTCTCCCAAAAAATCCAGGTGGGCAGCCGGAGCCGGGAGCTGGTGCGCACACGCGCGGCCCATTTCGCGCTCTATCTGTTGTTTAAGCAACTGACCGGCAAGCGATAGCGCGTGAGACTGTTCATCGCTATAATGCTGCCGGATCAATGGCAGGTGATTCTAAGGCAGCCGCAAGAGAAGATCGGCTGGCTCGGACGCGGCGTGAAGTGGGTGGAACCCGAGAACCTGCACTTGACGCTCAAATTCCTGGGCGACACGCCCGATGACTTGCTGCCTCGCATCGAGAGCGATGTTGAGGAAGTCTGCCGCGATATCGGGCCGTTCAAGCTGGCCATTCAAGGCGTCGGTTGTTTCCCAAATAAGAGCAGACCTCGCGCCTATTGGGCTGGTCTGACGCCTTCCAAGGCGCTGAAATCGCTTCAGGGCGGCATCGCCGAGCGGATGGATGCACTGGGATTCGAACCGGAAGAAAAGGAATTCGTGCCGCACCTGACGGTCGCTCGAATCAAAGAGCCGATCGGCAAGGAGCGGATGACACAGGCATTTCTGAACTTCGCGTTGCAGAGCGATTCCTTCACCGTTACCGAAGTCAGTCTGGTGAAGAGTACGCTCCGGCAAGAAGGGCCAATCTATTCGGTCCTAAGAAATTTTCCGTTGAGCTCATTGCTCAACCCAACCTAACGAGACTGGGAAGACTCGTGCCTAAGCAAACTATAACCACTGAGATCGAAGCTCCGACGGCGCGCTTGTGGGAGCTTCTGACCGTACCCAAGGAAGTTGAAACCTGGGCGCCCAACGTGCGCGACTTGCGGATTGAACCCGTCGGCGGTTTTGGCAAGGACGCCATGCGCATCTTCACGCTCGATTTGGCAGGCAAAGACGTGACCCTCGAGACGCGGGTGACGCATTACGCGAACGGCGAGTATTATGCCGAAGAAGTTACGGGCGGCAGTGCCGGGCTGCATGAAAAGGTCGAGCACCTGAGGACCAGTTTCCGCTTCATTGAATTGGCCGAGAAGCGCTGCGCGGTGAATTTCACCATTGACTATGAAATGAAGGGCTTCATGAACAAGATGCTTGAGAAAGTGGTCATGGGCGCCTTCCTGTCGCAATATAAGTTGTGGTTCGAGCGGCTAAAGACCTACGCCGAGACGGGCCGTTCGGTATAATCCAAACCCTCGAGAGACATAGCTATGAGCAAACCACTGGATTCGGAAAAACAGAAAAATCTCGATCTGACGCTGGCACAGATTGACAAGCAGTATGGCAAGGGCTCGATCATGCGC
The DNA here is from genome assembly GCA_016702305.1 of bacterium. Lineage (NCBI taxonomy): Bacteria > bacterium. Next base: position 635,052 of record JADJEH010000002.1, on the reverse strand, counting down.
TTGGGGGACAACGGCCAGGTGCAGCGGATTGACGTGATCTCGACCGGCGCGCTATCGCTCGATGCAGCGTTGGGAGTGGGCGGTGTGCCGCGCGGACGCGTCGTGGAAATCTATGGTCCGGAATCGTCGGGCAAGACAACGCTGGCGCTGACGATCATATCTGAAGCACAGAAAAAAGGCGGCAAGGCGGCAATTATTGACGCCGAACATGCGCTCGATTCAAACTATGCGCGCGCACTGGGTGTGGACCTGGACGATTTGCTCGTGTCGCAGCCCGATACTGGCGAGCAGGCGCTCGATATCGCCGAAATGCTGATCCGTTCCGGGGCTCTGGACGTGATTGTCATTGACTCGGTGGCGGCGCTTGTGCCGAAGGCCGAAATTGAAGGCGAAATGGGCGACTCGCTGCCCGGCCTGCAGGCCCGCCTGATGAGTCAGGCCATGCGCAAGCTGACCGCCGTGGTGGCTCGTTCACGAACATGCTTGATTTTCATCAATCAGCTCCGCATGAAGATCGGCGTCATGTTTGGAAACCCGGAAACGACGACCGGCGGCAATGCCCTGAAGTTCTACAGCTCGGTGCGTATGGAGATTCGCCGCATGGCTTCAATCAAAGACGGCGAGACCATGATCGGGAACCGGACGAAGGTCAAGATTGTAAAAAACAAGATTGCTCCACCCTTCCGTGAGGCCGAGTTCGATATCATCTACGGACAGGGTATCGAAAAGGTCGGCGACCTGCTTGATTTGGCGGCCACCCTGGAAATTGTCAACAAATCGGGCACATGGTATTCTTTCAAAGACGAACGATTGGGCCAAGGCCGCGAGCGCGTGATTTCCACGCTCAAGGAGCAGCCGGAGATGCTCAAGACTATTAATACCGAGGTTCGCCGTGAACTGGGTTTCGTGGCCCCGGAGACTGGACCTGCCGTTGAAGCAGAAGCCGAACCGACCAAATCGCGCAGCAAGAAGTCGTAGCCTTTCAGCAATCGGCTTCGTGCTTGTGCTGCTCGGCAGCGCGCTGCCGGGTCATGCCTACCACTTGGTGTTTGCCACGGGCTATGCCAACTCGGGAACGCCTGACACTGGCGCCGGTGTGGAACGCAGCAGCCTGTTTCAAGCCGGAGGCGGCTATACGGCGCATGCCCGCTTCGAGACCGATCGTGAGCATGTGTTCTGGGGTCCTTCGTTCCTCTTCTGGAACAACCTCACGGGGGGGCCGACGCGCGGATCGCGGGTGAACTACTTCCAGATTGAACTGGGTGGACGGGTGTCGTATCGCACGGCATCCGTTCCCGATTTCTATGCCGGCGGCGGCGTGGGCTACAGCTTCTCGCAAGGCACGTACCGCGAAGACTACTTCGAGGCGATAGAATACACGTTTGACGGAGATTTCCCGACTGCGAGTATTCATGCCGGAGTTAAGACCGACGGCAGTCAGAATGGCGTCGGCGTCGTCGGCGAGCTAAGCTACCACTGGGGCCTCGATCAACCGGCTAATCCGCAGTCCATTGGTCCTGCCAATGCCTATCTCGTGCAGATCGGCGTGTTTTTCGACTCGCAGGCGATGATGCAGCGATGAAAACGGCTACGAAAAGGCCGCCGCTCGAACCGGCCCTGCCGTACGCGGTCAAACTCCTGGCAACGCGCTCTTATACGGTCCGCAAGCTGAAGGACAAGCTCAAGATACGTGGCTATCTGCCGGACGAGATTGAGCAGGCCATCGTCAAGTTGCAGGAGAAGAACCTGCTCAACGACGAACGCTTCGCCGAGGGCTTTGTACGCACGAGGCTTGAATCGCATCCGCGTGGGCGGATGGCCTTGGCGCGCGATCTGCAAGCGCGCGGTGTCGCGGGCAGTTTGGCCCGATCCGTTGCTAATGCGGCAGTGGATAACGATCAAGAGTTCGAGCTGGCCCGCGAGCTGGTTGAGCGCAAATCCGGACAATATGCCGGACTCGACAAACTCACCTGCCGCCGCAGGCTGACCGCCTTGCTCGCGCGTCGCGGCTTCCGGCCCGATGTCATTTCTAAAATTCTGGCGCTGCCGCCGGATGAACCCCCGTTAGAGGAGAACGCCTGAGCCCTTGCAAGCAGTTTATTCCCGTTCGTGACTTACTGACCGGCACACCATGAGGAATCGCTGCATGCGCGCTGCGCTTTTTGCCCTGCTAATCGTCGGCACATCGGTGCTGGCGAAGGAACGCTTCTCTTACGCCGAACTTCAGGTCGGACTGGCTACTTCCACCGGATTTTCCACTTTTGAAGATGCTGAGGGCGAACGCGTCGCGCCTGGATCGCTCGGCACGACGTTGATGTTCAGCGGCTACTTCCCCGCGCTTGGGGCTGTCGTTCTTAGTCCGTCCTTCTCGCTGCTGACCACCGACGGTCGGGTCAACGATGACCCCTCGCCCCCGCCCGCATTCGATATTCGATTTCATCAGCGCGAAATCGGCATGGACGTCCTCACATCGCCCGGCGATTTACACAAACTACAGATCGGCATCGGATCGTCGCTGGCGTGGTGGACGGCCGCTGAAGACAATGCACGGCCTCCGATTGACGGTGTTTACGTAGCCGGACGTTCCATTGAGGGCAAGTCCGTCATGGCGCGCGGCGTCGTGCATCTGGCACTGCGCAATCCGGAAGTCTCCGGCGCCGCGCTAAAACTTGTCGCAGCCTGGCCGCTTACCGAGCTACTCCGTGTTGACAATACGGCCGCAACAGGCTATATCGGCCTGCATTGCGGCTTCTCCATGATTTTGAATTAGTCTCACAGCACATACACAGCAACTCATGACCGCAGCCGAAATCCGCCAACAATTTCTCGATTTTTTCCGCGAACGTGAACATCTGATCGTGCCGTCCGCACCGGTCGTGCCGCAGGACGACCCCACGTTGTTGTTCACGAACGCCGGTATGAACCAGTTCAAGCCGTCGTTTCTTGGGATCGCCAAACCCGCGGCTCCGCGGATTGCCGATACGCAGAAATGTATCCGCGTGTCGGGTAAGCACAACGACCTTGAAGAGGTCGGCGTGTCGCCGTACCACCATACATTCTTCGAGATGCTCGGCAATTGGAGCTTCGGCGACTACTTCAAACGAGAGTCTATTCGCTGGGGCTGGGAGCTGATGACGGACGTCTTCAAGCTGCCGAAGGACAAAATGTACGCCACGGTCTACGAGACCGATGACGAGGCGGAATCGCTGTGGCGCAGCGAGACCGATATTCTACCGTCGCACGTCCTGCGGTTCGGCAAAAAAGACAATTGGTGGTCTATGGGGGATACGGGACCGTGCGGCCCCTGCACTGAAATGCACATTGATCGCGGACCGGAGTATGACAGCGACCCGGCTGCGTTCGTGAATTCAGGTTCACGCCGCTACATCGAGCTGTGGAACCACGTGTTCATTCAATACGATGCACGGCCCGATGGATCGCTCGTGCAATTGCCTGCCAAGCACGTGGACACGGGCGCCGGACTCGAGAGATTGGCGACCGTTCTGGGCGGGCATCGCTCGAACTACGATACCGACCTGTTTCAACCCATCATTCAGGCAATCGTCGAGCGCTCCCGCAAGGCGTACTCGCAAGGAGATGACGGCATTCCGCACCGCGTGATCGCCGATCACTTGCGCTGCCTGACCTTTGCGATCGGTGATGGCGCCATGCCGGGCAACGAGGGGCGCGGCTATGTGCTGCGCCGCATTTTGCGCCGGGCCGCGCGGTTTGGCCGCAAGCTCGAATTGCACGAGCCGTTCATTCACACGCTGGTGCCAGTGCTTGTGGATACGATGGGACAGATTTTCCCCGAGATCAAGGATCGTCACGCGCATATTGCGCGGGTGATTGAGGCCGAAGAATCGCATTTCGGAAAGACGCTGGATCGCGGCCTCGAGCAATTTGAAACGGTGGTCTCGGAATTGCGCAAGACGCAATCGGCCGTGATTCCCGGTGATGAGGCCTTCAAACTCTACGACACATTCGGCTTCCCGATCGACTTGACACAGTTGATGGCACGCGAAAATGGTTTCGACGTGGATGAATCGGGCTTCGCCGGTGCCATGGATGCGCAACGAGCCCGGGCCCGGGCCGCCGGAGCCTTTAAAGCCGGACGTGAGGAATTTACCTACGATGGGGAGTTGCCGGCAACGGAGTTTGCGGGATATGAGTCGTTGGCCGTTTCGACCGAGATACTGCCTTTGCATTTTGACGCCGAGAGCGGACGCCTGTTGTTCACAGCGAAATTAACGCCGTTCTACGTAGAGTCGGGCGGCCAGGTCGCGGATGACGGCAGCGCCGAGCTTGAACTGGGCGACCACTTTGTGCATGCCGCCGTACTGGGAGTGCTGCGCCGTGACAAGTCCGTTCTGCATACGGCCCAGGTCGAGGGCATTCATCCAGAACTGCAGCAGGCTGTGATCGGTAAGTTGTGGATTCCAGTGATTCTGCGGGTGACGCGCGAGCACCGTATCCCAACCGAATACAACCACACGTCCACGCACCTCCTGCATGCGGCTCTGCGGGCCGCCTTCGGCGATCACGTGCACCAGGCGGGATCCTATGTTGGTCCCGATTACCTGCGCTTCGACTACACGCATTTCGAGAAGCCAACGACAGATGAACTGCACCGCATTGAGGCGCAGGTCAACGAGTGGATTCGCGGCAATTACGGCGTTGCACCGCGGACGCTCCCGCTCAAACAGGCGCAGGCGCTCGGTGCAATGGCGCTATTTGGCGAGAAGTACGGCGACGAAGTGCGCATGGTCGAAATCTCCGACGAAGAGCGCATCGTCTCGCGGGAACTGTGCGGCGGCTGTCATGTCAAACGCACCGGCGACATCGGCGTGTTTGTCATCAAGGCCGAGACGTCAGCGGCGGCCGGCGTGCGCCGCATTGAAGCCCTGACCGGCGACAGCGCGTGGCGTTTTCTGGCGTCGCAGCGTGCGAAGGTGGATGAGTTTGTGGATCTGTTGGGCAGCGCGGGAAGTGATCCTGCCGAGAAGCTCAAGCTGACGCTCGACGAGAAGAAGAAACTCGAAAAAGAGATTGAGCAGTTGCGCGCGATTGCCGCGAGGAGTGAAATGCAGGCGCTGGTGGCTCAGGCGGTGACCGTCCATGGCTTCAGACTCGTGGCACAGCAGGTGAGCGCACAGAATCTCGATCAACTCAAAGATATGGGCGACGCATTGCGCGACGCACTGGGCAGCGGAATCGGCGTGCTGGCGATGGTCGCCGATGACAAGCCGGGACTGGCAGTCGTGATTACGCAGGACCTCGTTAAGGCGGGATGGGATGCCGTGCCGATTGTCAAGGAGCTGGCCAAACCTCTGAAAGGCGGCGGCGGCGGCAAGTCCCACATGGCTACAGCAGGCGGTAAGGATGCTGCGGCGATTGGCGAGGTACTTGGCCAGGCCGCGCAAACGGTTGGGCGCTTCGCACCGGGAAGCGGAAAGTGACGTTCCACTATGCATGACTCTTCAGATAAGCCGGATGATCCGTTGATCTCCAGTATCGAGAAGTTCGATCACGCGATGCAAGAAGCCACGGCGATGTACAGCCAACTGGCCAAGCACTGCTTCACAGATCTTACCGCGATTGCCGAGCAGGCGGCTCATGCATTGCGGAACGGCAAGCGGCTGTTCTTCTGCGGAAACGGCGGCTCGGCAGCGGAGTGTCAGCACTTGGCCACGGAGTTTGTCGTCCGGCTGTCCGCGCAGCGCGAGCGCGCTGCTCTGTCGGCCATCGCTTTGACGACGGATACCTCCCTGTTGACAGCCTGCTCGAACGATTACGGATTCGATCGCGTCTTTTCCCGTCAGTTGGAAGCCCACATGCACGTGGGCGACCTGGTGTTCTTCTTGACCACATCAGGACGGTCCGCGAACCTGTTGGTCGCGGCACAGACGGCCGGAGTACTCGGGGGAATTAGGATCGGATTTCTGGGCATAGACCCGACGCCGCTGGATCACTACCTTGATTTCGCCCTGCGCATTCCGTCGCACTCCGGACAGCGCGTGCAGGAAGCGCATCTATTGTGCGGGCACATGCTGGTTGAACTTATTGAAGACATGTTGATGGCGCATCCCGCGGAAACCGCACGAGTGACTCGATGACATTTTTGAATTCCGCTTTGCTGGCGGCGCTCTCGCTTGGTCTGATTCCTATCCTCATCCACCTGTTGAATCGGCAACGGTTCAAACAGGTGGATTTTCCGACTTTGCGCTTTTTGCAGGAGATGCAGCGACAGAAGATGCGCCGGGTGCGGGTGCGGCAGTGGATTCTGCTGGCCCTGCGTACGCTGGCTATTTTAGCGCTGGTCTTTGCGATGGCGCGGCCCGTTCTGCGCTCGGAGGCCGGCCTGCTCGGCGGCGGCGAAGCGCGGGCGTCCGTGGCGCTCGTCCTGGATAGAACGCTCTCAATGAGCACCGAAGCGCCGAGCGGCACACGGTATCATGAATTGCAATCGCGCGCGCAGGAGATTCTGCAATCGCTCGGCGCGAATGACGAAATTCAAATAGTGTGGGCCGACGCAACACCGCAGCTCTACCCTGAGACTCCGACGCAACATCGTACGCTGCTGAGGGAAGCGATTGAGACTTCCACCGTCACTGAAGGCGGCGGCGATCTGATTGCCGCAATGGGTGCGGCGCGCGCCCTGCTGGGCCAATCGCAGAACCTGCTCAAAGAAGTCTACGTGCTCTCGGATTTCAGCGGCAGTGCTTGGCCCGCCGAGCTGCCGCAGTCGCCGATTATCCCTGACGACGTAAGGCTGTTCGTCGTGGACGTCGGCTCGGAGCATGCAGTGAATGTTGGTGTCGCGGATGCACGGATTACGTCACGATTGATCACACCGGGACGGCCCGTGGAACTCAGTTACACCGCGCGAAATAGCGGAGACGGCGAGGTAGCTGATCGCATCGTGGGCGTCTACGTGGATGGAAAGCGCGTGGCGCAAACGCGCGTTTCTTTGCGCGCCGGCGAGAGCCGGACGGAGCAGATTCGCTTCGTGCCGGATGGAGTTGGTGAGCTGGCGGGCTATGTACGGCTCGAAGATACCGACGCCTTTAGCGGTGACGACGTGCGGCGATTCGTGCTGCGCGTCCCGGCGCGGCTAAACGTTGCCGTGGTCGGCGCGGATGGTCCGGCGCGGCGCTTGACCGCTCTGGCGCTCGATCCCAGCGGCCGCGGCGAATCGTTTGTGCACGTGCTTGAGTTGATTCCGCCGCAACTCGAGGCCGAAGACTGGGCCGCTCTGGACGCAATCTTTTTGGTAGACGCACCCGCTGTCAGCGGCGCATTCGGCGAGCGTATCACTGCTTATCTGCAATCCGGGCGCGGCGTTTTCATCGCGGGCGGACCCAATTTTGACACGCGGGCGCATGCAGCGTGGATGCAGAGCCTTGGCCTTCCTGCGCCGCTGGAGGCAAAGGCCCTGGGCGAGGCCGAGGCGCACTGGGCGCGTGTTGACTTAGATCACCCCCTGTTCGAGGGAATCTTCCAAGAGAAACCCGCGGATATCTCGCCCGAATTCACGCGCATGCTGACGACGACACGAGGGGCGTCGTCATCCGCGATTATCGAGGGCGCCGGCGGTTCAGCATTCCTGATCGAAGCCGCGCAGGGCCGGGGCCGCGCTCTATTCTTGACGTCGTCGCCCGACCCGGAATGGTCATCGCTGTTTCGCGCTGGTGTCTTTTCTCCGCTGCTGACGGCCAGTGCCGCCTACTTAGCGGGCGGTGGCGCCGTAGGCTCACAGTTTGAGCTAACCATCGGCGAAGGCGCTGAAGTGTTACTGCGCAGCGCGGAAGGCGTGCAATATGAGCTCACGCAGGATGCGTCGAGCGTGCGTCTTACTGCGGTTCCCGTCACAGGCGGACAGTTGCTCAAGATTCCGCCGCTGTCAGTCAGCGGCGTCTATTCGCTGAAACAAGACACACGGACGCTGCGTCCCATTGTGGCCAACGTACCGTCCGCCGAGAGCGATATCGCGGTGGTGCAGTCCAATGAAACGCTTGCATTGCTTGGCGGAAACCAGAGTACTTTGAAGGCGGGTCAAAACGTCGAGACGGCCATTCGCGAAGGCCGATACGGCCGTGAATTGTGGAAGCTCTTCCTGTACCTGGCGCTCGCGCTGTTGATTGCCGAGATGTTCATCGCGCGCACGCCGAAGCGTGAGGTGCTGGCGCCCGAACCGGCATAGTGATTGAAGGTACGAGATACAAGAGGCTCCCGATTGGGAGCCTCTTGCATTTGAATAACACTACTTCTAACGTACAACCGTGAAACGCAGCGGCGGCGATTGCGCGACGGTAAGCCAATAGCTGCCCGTGGGCAGCCCATGCGGAACTTGCCAAACCGATTGACCCGGTCCGATGTCGCCTGTCAGTACTTGGCGACCCAAAAGGTCAAAGACTCTTAGCGCCTGCGGTCGTCCCGACGGCAATTCGAATTCAAATGTCCCCGCGCTCGTTTCGCGCATGGAAGCGCTTGACCGTGGCTCGCCATGTGGCTGCGTAGCCAGTCCGCGCCACTGGCTGTCGAAAAATATGTCGCCATCCGTGCCGCCGATTAGACCGGTCCAAACCGCGGCGCAAAAGTTACGATCAGGGCAGACGGACACTCGGTCGCTTAGTCGCACACCACTTTGCGGTGAGACCGCGAACTCTGCCTCCGACCAATTCCACGGCTCGTGTAACTCGGCCCAGCGATGGTAAAGCGTGCCATACGACTGATCCACTTGCGCGCGTGTGTATGTCAATCCAATCGTAAACCCGGTAACGACGACGCGCGGATACATGTCGTCAAACACATGATCCGTCAGTGGCAGCGGTTCCGGCCACGAAAGCCCGTTATCGGGCGAATAGGTCAAGAAGACATCACGCGCCAGCGATGCGCTAGTGCGCCGGGCATAAGCAAGTACAATTGTGGTATCCCGGGCGCCGAGCGTAGGCGAAAACTGCGCGTAGCTGCTCGAATCCGGCGTCAACGGCAGGCTCCATGTTTCTCCCAGGTCATCGGACGAATAGAGTTGTATCTGTTCGCCAGTCGTGCCCGGACGATCAACGTTGACGGCAACCCAAAGCCGTTCGGCGTCACCATGCCACGTTACGGTTGACGAAATCGCCGCGCTGGAATCTTCAATGCTCAGCAAACTATCCACAGTCTGCCAGGCGCCGAATGAAATCCCGGAGTCCTCGGAACGCGCATAGCGGAGCGCAACGCCGCCGTCGTTTGCGCGCAGTAATGCAAACAGGTGCAGATAGGCGTCGTCCGGGGCGAAGTCGGCATCCGTGACCATGTGCGCCGTCACGAGAGTGGACGCACCAATGTCAAGTGTGATCGGCTGCTCATCGGGCCAACTCTCGGACTCGTGTGAAATGCGGGAGATTTGTACCGGTGCTGCCGTCAGTGCATAGGAGTAGTTATTATCCGCCACCACTGCGAGCAGTTGCAACGCTGCCTGATACGAGCGATCCGAGAAGGCCGCCCAACCGTCACCGAAATTTAATGATCGGCGTGTGCTGAGAGCGGCGTCGTCACGGACGCAAAATGCCCGAAACAGCGTCGGGCTAATGGTGACGATCTGCGGTTGCCGCTCCTCTTGTTCCGTGCCAAACACCACGACGTCAGAGTTCCACGTCAACTGCGCAGATGCCAGCAACGGAATCAGCAGACTGACCAGGCTACAGAGCCGCCCAGTGCAGCAAAATCTGAACGGCATTGGACGCCGCTCCTTTGCGAGTATTATCGCCCACAATCCAAAAATGTAGCCAGTTGGGGTCCTGCGGATCAAGCCGCACCCGGCCCACGCGGACGTCCTGCTTGCCGGCAATTTCGAGTGGCGTGGCATAGGACGGGCCGTCATTGATCAAGCCGGGGAAGTCGCACAGCGCCGCGGTGACTTCGGCAATCTCCACCTGCCGCGCAAGTTCGACGCTTACCGCAACGGCATGGCCAACTTCGACCGGCACCCGCACGGCGGTCGCGCTGGCATGCAAATCGGGCCGTTCGAGAATCTTACGAATTTCCTGAGCGATTTTGGTCTCTTCGCCGGTATAAGCCGTCGCGTCGAGACTGCCAATTTCGGGAAACACATTGCCGCAGATTCGCCGTGGTAGAGCGGACACGGTGCCTGAATCGCCGGTATTCTGGTTGCGCAGCTCTTCGACAGCGGCGATACCCGCTCCGCTGACGCTCTGGTATGTTGCCGCAATGACGCGGCGCAGGCCAATCGCGCGCTCCAGCGGTGCAAGTCCCATCAATGCGACGGATGCAGAACAATTCGGATTTGCGACAATGCGCCCGGCGCGCACCAGGGTGTGCGCATTGATCTCCGGAATCACCAACGGCACCGCCGGATCCATGCGCCACGCGCTTGAATGATCTATGATGCGCAGACCGCGTTCGGCAAGCCGCGGCGCCCATTCGCGAGCCAGATCCGCCGATAGAGCAAGAATGACAAAATCTGCGGGAATGTCATCTGTCAGAGCTTCAACGACCAGATCACGTCCGCCATACTGCAGCCGTTTGCCCGCCGATTCAGACGACGCATAAAGCCGCAAATCCGCGAGCGGAATGTTCCACTCCTGCAATACGGCCAGCGTCGTTTGACCGACCATGCCAGTCGCGCCGACGATCGCCAGACGAATCGGTGTCATGCGCCAAGCACCTCGATTCCGGATCCACTAACGACTTCGCCGATTTCACGATAGAAAATCTGCGCCTGATCGAGAGCGCCACAGGCGCCCGCGTACAGGTCACGGGGAATAGCAGCGAGCAAACCTCCCGAAGTCTGGGCGTCGTAACAGATCCACTGCAAAGCGGTGCTGACATCCTGCATTGAAACGAAGTCGCCCAAATAGAGTTTGTTGGACCGCGTGCCACCGGGCACTTTGCCTTCAGCGGCGAGTGCAAGAGCCGTGTCCAAGACCGGGAGTTTCGCCGAGTGCAGAATTATCTTTACCTGCGAGGCGCGCGCCACTTCCGCCGCATGACCGAGCAAACCGTTGCCGGTGATGTCCGTCACGGCTTTGATGTTGAAGTGGCCGAGCACGCCGGCGGCATCGCGATTCAGCAGTTTCATCCAGCGGATTGCGGGCTGCGCGTCGGCTTCGCTAACAACGCCGTTCTTGAGACCCGTCGTGACAATCCCGGTGCCAAGCGGCTTGGTCAATATCAGCACGTCGCCCGGGCGAGCACCGTCGTTACTCCAAATGCGTTCGGGATTGACAATCCCTGTCACGACGAGACCATACTTGGGCTCGGCGTCGTCCACCGTATGTCCGCCAGCAATCACGATCCCGGCTTCCAGCGCTTTCTCAGCTCCGCCGCGCAGCACCTCACGCCACAACTCGACGGGAAGGCTCTTGGGAAAGGCAGCGATATTGAGAGCAAACAGCGGACGGCCGTTCATCGCGTAGATGTCGGAAAGGGCGTTGGCTGCGGCAATGGCGCCATATTCGTACGGATCGTCAACCACGGGAGTGAAGAAATCGAGCGTCTGCACGATCACTTCGCCCGAAGGCAAACGATACGCTGTGGCATCATCGCGATAGTCGAAACCGACGAGCACGTTCTCATCACGGCGCGTCGGCAGACCATCCAATAGGAGATCCAGCACCGCTGGATCCATCTTGGAGGCTCAGCCGGCGCAGCGCACGAGGTGCGTTAGCTTGGTCAGCTCGTCTTTGGTGTAGGACATGAATTAGGGTTCCATCACGGGAAGTACTGGGGCAAGATGTGGATAGAGACGGCGATAGGCCGCCATGTGCTGCAAGATATACTTCACGTACAAGCGAGTCTCCTTGTATGGAATGCGCTCGACGAACATGTCGCGAGGCAATTGCCCGAACTCGCGCTGCCAGCGCTGCGCAGCGTTGATCCCGGCGTTGTATGCACATAGTGTCAAGACCGTGTCACCGTCAAGATCGCGCATGAGGTCGGCCAAATGGGCCACGCCGATTTCAAGATTGCGCGGACCATGGTATAGGTCCTCGTCGCGTACCGTCTGGCCGATGCGCTTCGCCTGCTCGCGCGCAGTTGCCGGCATGAGCTGCATTAGGCCAATCGCGCCGGCCGGACTGACGATATCCTCGTCGAAGTGACTCTCCTGACAGATCACGCCCAACGCCAGATAGGGGTCTACGCGGTATTGCGCGCACAAGTCCAGCAGGAGCGGTTCATAGTCGAGAGGATACCAGAGTCGAAAGAAATCGGCCGGGCGCGAACCTGCTGATGAGGCCTCTTCGCGCAATTCCCGCACGATCCACCGCCAAGCCTCGAAGCGTTGTCCCGCGAACCAATAGAGCAGCGGCCGCCACCACGCGACGTCGGCGCGCTGCCCGCATTCAGCCTCGACTTGCGGCCATTCGCGCAAGGCCAATTCCCATAAGCCCAATGCGGTTAGCTCGGTGAAAGCGCGAGTGTGTGTACTGCCGACCGCTGCGAGTTGGTCAAGACTCAACGGTACAAAGTTGTTGGGAACCGGCGCTGGTGCTGGTAGATCGGCACAGTCCAACTGAGCGTAGTACGAATAGGGCAGCCGCTGCCGCAACGCCGTACAAAGGCTGTCGGCAAGTTCGGGCTGGCCATTTTGACGAAAAGCCTGCGCGCTCCAATATAAACCGATCGGAACGTAGCCGCCCTTGGGATACGTTTCGACGAGCCGCACAAAGTCTCGGGCCGCAGCGCCAAACTGGTTGGCTTGATAGCGGGCCCAACCGCGATTCCACAACGCATCATCGGCACCGTCGCCGCCATCGGCAGCCTCGACCCATTTGTCGAAGGCGTCGGCGGCCTCGGCTGGGCGGCCGCGATCAATATGCAGCAGACCAATCAGTCGCCATGCGTCAGCAACATACTTGTTGTCCGTCCCGCTCCGGGCCAACCGATCGGCCGTGTTGAGTGCCAGTGTATCTTGATCCGTCAGATACGCCGCGCGCACCAGCGAGAACCACATTTCGTCGCGATAGGAAGAATTTGGGAATTGCTTGAGATGCTGCTGCGCCAGCCGTTGTGCATCATTATGTCGGCGCAGCGCAATGGCCAGGCGGACCTGTCGCGCGAGCAGAAGCTCGTCGTGCGCCGCGTAGCGTCCGCGTTGCCGCAAGGCCTCAACCTTGTCTATGGCCTGCGACCGTTGACCGCTTTGCTCGAGCCGCTGCACCTCTTCCCACTCGTCGTCCCACGTCAGCGCTGGAGCAGCGTAGCCGTGGCGCACCGCATAATCATCGAGCTGTGCTTGCGCCTGTTTGCCGAACTTCGTCCCAGGGGAGAGCAGATAGACACGGCGCAACCGCGGCACAGCCTCGGCGTGGCGGCCCGAGCGTGTCAAGAGATCCGCCGCCGCCAAGTCAATCTCCTGGCGCAAACTGCGATCCACGTCATACTGCTTCGCCGCGCGCGACAGGGATTCGAGCGTATCGAGTTTGCCGAGCCCTAATGCATCCACGAAAAGCTCGCGCACGCCGGTGTCGCGGTAGTCGGGCAACGGCGATGTCAGCAATTCGCGCCAGTAGATCGCCGCCAAATGCGGCTGTCCAAGGGACCGCAGAGCGCTGGCCCGCAGCCACGCGGCGTGCGGTGCCAGTTCGGGCGGCACGCCCAAATCCAAAAGTGTGGGAACTACGGCAAAATCGGAGTCGGCAAATGCGATATAGGCTGTCAGAAAATTGGCCCGATCATCCCATTGCGTTGAGGCCGGCGATTCGGTATCATCCAGCGCTGCGCGAGCGGCAACGGTATCGCCGGACTCCCAGTACGACCAGAAGCGCGCCGCCCGAGCCGAGTCCAACGCCAGATCACCGGCCCATGCGGTGCACGCACGGGCGAGGCAGACGATCAGCACAAAAACAACTCGGCGGCACGAAAGGGTCATGCTCGAAAATAAGCAAAAACGGCCCCAAATACAATGCTCTAACCTTGCTTTTGGAGTTGTCCATATAGCGAAATTTCATAACATTGCGTAAAGCGCCCGCCTTGAATTTCGAGCAGATTTTGCGTATTTTGCGACTTCAATTCTGATTCCCCGCCTTTCCTTCCATCTTCCCCCAGCGGTTGTCTATGCACTTGCCCGCAGTCGTCGGACTAAGTATTTTATTGTCAATAATTTGCGCATTCGGTCAACCTATCTCGGTCCACGAGATTCAGTTTACCGATGCGCCAGACGGCGCCTCGCCGCTTGTCGGTCAAACAGTTGAAGTCACAGGCCTTGTTTCGGCCTACGGCTTCGGCAGCTCCAGTCTCCAGTTTTTCATTTCTGATCCTGGCGGCGGTCCGTGGAGTGGTCTGCTGGTGTTCGATACGCAGCCACGCACGCTGGCCGTAGGCGACTCCCTCACCTTGCGCGCCACCGTTGCTGAAAGCGGCGGCCAGACGCGCCTCAATGCGCCTGAGCTTTTGAGTGGACCCACGGTCGCTGTCAACCCGATCTCTGCCCACGCGGCAACGACCGGAGGGGTCAGTGAACCGTTGGAAGGCGTGCTGATTGAACTCACGGATCCGGTTGTTACGGAGATTGTGAGCGGCGGGTTCATCGTCAACGACGGCAGCGGGACGCTACGCGTTCGCGAGGGCTTCGACTTCCTCTATGAGCCGTTCCTGGGCGACACGCTGCAGTTCCTGCGCGGTATCATCTCCTACTCGTCCAATGAGTTTTCAATCAACCCGCGCGGTGACGGCGACTTTGGCTTTGCGTCCAACAGACCACCACTGATCAGCGGCGTCACGCACGCACCAGAGCGTCCTACCGGTGTGGAACCGGTAACGGTCACGGCGCAGATCAGTGACGACAACAACGAACTTGCCGAAGTCGTGACCTACTACCGCTTCGGAGCCAGTGGCGAGTTCGCGCCTGCGCCGATGTACGATGACGGTTTGCACGACGATGGTGCAGCCTTCGACGGACGTTGGGCGGCACGCCTGCCAGCAGGCCCCGAACGCTCAACGGCGCAATACTACATTTCCGCCACGGATCTCGATGGTGCACGCGGTCTTGCGCCGGCTGATGCACCCACGACGACCTACAGCTATTTCATCCGAACGATCAATCTCTCGATCTTCGATATTCAATTCGTGGACAGCCCAACAGGCGGTCCGTCACCCTATGACGGCCAGATTGTCACTCTGACCGGTATCGTCACGGGCACGAATTTCGATGGCGGCAGCTTCTTCATGTGCGATCCGGGCGGCGGACCGTGGAGCGGCGTACTCGTATTCAACCCTACGGCGACGCCGGCCGAAGGCGACTGCGTGCTGGTGACGGCTCGGGTGCAGGAGTATTTTGATCTCACGGAACTGTCGAGCGTGTCCAATGTCACGATTCTCGGCCCGGGCGTTATTCCGCCGCCAGACACGTTGCATGCGGGCATGCTGCCGGATTCCAGCGAGGCATATGAAGGGGGGTTCGTGTGGATCGGACCATGTGTGGTGACCAGTGTTGACGACTATGGTTCATTCAACCAATGGAACGTGGAAGATGCATCCGGCGAAGGTGTGCTGCTGGGTGACTTCGGATTGGATTATACGCCAGTTGTGGGAGACAGCTTTCAGTTTATACAGGGCTGCGTCACATTCAACAGCAATCCGGGGCACATGATCGCACCGCGCCGCAATGAAGACATGGGTATTCTGGACCGTCGTCCGCCCGAACTGTTGATCGCGGAGACTGTGACCGAACACAATGTCAACTTGCGCTTCAGCGAACGGCTGGCCGACGACGTGGCCGGAGATCTGGAGCGATTCGCCATCGTCGAAGTGACGAATCCCGGTTTCCCCACGATGCACATTGAGTCTGCCCAGCTTTTCAGCGACGGACGAACGATTCAAATCGAGACGCTTGAATCGCTGCCCGCTACAGCGGCGTATGAAGTTACGGTCACCGGCATCCGGGACGCTGCGGGCAACGTGTTGGACGAAGCCTCGCTCGGGTTCGGCGGCTACTCCGAAACTGAAGTCACCCTGATTGCGGATATCTACAACGACTTCCGCTCGTTCGAGGGGATTCCCGTAACACTCCGTGGCGTCGTTAATTTCGTGCAAGATGTCACGACATCGAGCGGTTCGCGCCGCATTTCAGCGTTCATTCAGGACAACAGTGGACGCGGGTTCAACCTGTCGCAGACCGGCGCCGCGAGTACATTCCCCGGAATTCAGCGCGGAAATCTGATTGAAATTACCGGCGTCGTCAACGAATTCTCCGGTTCGATCCAAATGGGCGAATTTGCGGCGGGTGCAAACTCGCCCGACGTGCGGGTCCTTTCAGAGAACCAGCCATTACCTGCGCCGATTGTTATTCGGACGGGCGATATTCGGACGCAGTCACAAATCGTGCGCGTCTCCGACCCCGTGCTGCGCGGCTCGGGCACTTGGTGCGCCGCGACGGGATATGTAAGACAAGTTGATGAAAATGTCGGCGGCGGCACGAACATATTCCTCGATGACGGGTCGGGCAACCTGACGATTCGCATTTGGGATTCGATGTTGCTTGACAGCGTGTACACCGATGAATCATGGGTGCGGCTGGGAGATTTGGTTAACCGCCGCGTGACGATTGCCGGACCGTCTTCGACGTTTAGCGGTGACTTCCAGATGTTGGCCGGGTATGCAGATGATTTCACCGACCCTGATCCTGCCGGTGCGTCTACCGGACGCCTGATACTCGACGTGCCTAACCGCGCGTTCGCTCCCGACATTGGCCAGACGTTCCCGATAACGTACGACGCTCCGCCAGCGGGAGCCGTACGGCTTCGACTCTTCAATTTGCGAGGCCAGTTGGTGCATACACTCGTTGACAAGCGCGCCGGCGGACCACAGACAATTGAGTGGGACGGCCGGGACGATCTGCGTGAGCTCTTGCCGTTGGGAACCTATATCCTCCACCTCGAATCCATAGTCAAGGGAGAGACGGAGTCCGTCACGAAGCCTGTCGTCGTGGGGACCCGCCTGTGATGAGAATAACCGTACTTCTCCTGTTGGTGTGCGCGCTGACCGTTACGACACGCGCGCAATTGATCTCAAATCCACATCTGCCGACTCCCGCCGCGCAAGGCATGGGCGGCGCATTTACCGCGGCCGCCCGCGGCAGCGATGCTGTGCTCTGGAATCCGGCCGGGCTCGGGATGAGTCACGGCACCGGCGCGCGTTTCGCGTATCATCAACCGTACAGCACCTCCTTCCTGACGCATGTCGCCGGGTCGGGCTACACGGTTCTACCGCGGAAGGCCGGTTCAATCGGCATCGCCATTCAGAATCTGAGCACTCGGCTCGGCGGCGAGACGATTTCCGGTGAAACGGAAATCGCCTTTGCCCACGGCATTCTGCTGCAAGAAGACATTCACTCGGCGCTGAGTTTCGGCTATGCGATCAAGGTCATTTCCTGGTCCTTGGGTGAGTCGGTCGCAGGTTCTTCGGGACCCGTGAATCTTGGCAGCGCAAGTGCGCTGGGAGTGGACTTGGGCGCGACCGCTAAAGTTTGGGACCGCTTCGTATTAGGCGGCACGATCCACAACATCAATCACCCGCAGATGGGCTCAGACCTTCAGCGCGACCTGCCACGCTCAATGTCCGGCGGCGTGCAGTACGAGCCGTATTTCGGCGTCAAGACGACGTTTGACATCGAGCGCCGCTTGGAAGGCGGCACCGTCTTCAAAGCGGGCGGCGATATGCAAGTCGTCAAGCCGTTTCATTTGCGCGTCGGCGTTATGAGCAATCCGAATATTTTTACGGCTGGTTTCGGTCTGTTCTTCCGCGATATGGTCGTGGACTACGCGTTCCTCTATCATCCGGTTCTCGCACCCTCGCATACGTTCAGCGTTGGCTTTGACGTACCCCGCACGCTGGGTCAACTGTGGAAGCCGGGTTCGTGATGCGCCCAGCCATTCTTGCGCTGCTGCTCATTTGCTGTGCAGGCCGGGGCCTCACGGCCGCGCCGCTCGACCTGAATTCGGCGACCCGTGCCCAGGTGGACTCCTTGCCGCTCACTCCAGATCAAGCAGATGCCATCTGGGAGCGGCTGCTCTACGAAGGTCCGTTCAAGAACCTGTACGAAATCGCAGACTTGCCGCAGATTGACGCGAACACACTATTCAACCTCCGCGATCTCGTGCGCGTCAATCCACCGCGACCCGGTGATGACCGGATGGACCGCATTGAAGACGCGTACTATCGTATTGAGAATCTGGGCACCGAAGAGGGTACGAACGTCGGTCTCGTGGACGAGTGGATTGATCGCATGCTTGAACCCATGAATGTCAACGACGCTTCTCTTGACGAGTTGATGGATTTGCAGAACGTCTCCCCTGCCGACGCGGTCGCAATCTACAATCAGGTTCGCTTGCAGGGCGGGATTCGCGGTGTGCGCGATCTGCGCGCCGTGCCCGGATTGTCCTCGTGGGGCTATCGCAATGCGCGGAACTACTTATCGTTCGATAAGCGCGATTCCCAGAGGGCCTTGCACGGCGCTTACACTTTCCGCGCCTATGACACGCCCTTTTTCGCCGACGAAGAGTTGGCGATTGATCCCGAGCTGTTGGTGGACCCGACGCCTGATGTCAGTCATAAGCTGCGCGTCAACTACGCGGGAAACTACAAAGCCGGCGCGATGTGGCATCGCAGCCTCGGAGAGCGCACATTCTATTGGGACGTGGCTGACGCTCAGATTCCCGAGATGAAATGGTTCGGCGGCGTCGAGAAACAACTGCTCGGACCGGTGCACCTCGATCGCGCCTACGTGGGTGACTTTCAAATCTCGCTGGGACAGGGCGTCGCGATGGAAAGCGGCGACTTCTTCAATCCTCGCTATTCCGGATTTGGTTTCGACAAGCGCCTGACGGGCATCGCGCCCGACCTGTCGCGCTCGCGGGAGTACACGCTGCGCGGAGCGGCGGCGGAAGCGTCGTACGGCAAATTCAAAGCGATCGGCTTCGTTTCCTCGCAGTTGAAAGACGCCATCCTGAACCCGGACGGATCGTTGAACCGGTTGATTTCCATGGTGCCACGCGATGACCGGGACATCTATCCGACGGCGCAAAAATTGGAAAACGGTGACACTGCGTATGTTGCGGCCTTCGACGGCAAGCAATCCATGATTGACGCCGTACGCGAGGTGGCGTTGGGCGGTGAGCTCGCTTTTCGTCCGTTGGTGGGCTCGTCAATCGGGCTGATCGCCACGGAATTCGCCTATAACCGCCCGATTCATCCTGCCCTCGGTCAGGCATATCAGTTCGACGCAGTAACCCGCGGCGGACTCGACACGACGGTCAACATCTACTCTGTTATTGACGCGCAAGAACGCGACGAAATCGCCGACAATCAGATGAACGGGGAAATCGTTCAGGGCCATTATTCAGATGTTGACGGTTCACTTTGGGGAGACGCGCGCGGCGTGCGCCGGACGTTTGGCCTTGATCTGATGCAAGTGGTCAAGAATTACACCTTCCAGGTTGAATACGCCGAACTTGAACAGAATGGTGGTGTGTTGCGTGTCGGAGACGATCCGCATGGGTTGGTTGCCGCTGCGCACGCGCAGTGGAATTCTTTGACGATGCTGGGCGTTTACCGTGATTACAGCATCGGCTATGATAATCCTTATTCACGCGGATTCGCGAACTACGCGCGCTACAACGGCACGACCTACGAAGATGAGTTCTATTTGGCGACCGCGACGTTTGCGCAGCTTGAGCGAAACTCACCCTCGCCACAAGCCGAACAGGGCGTCTATTTGGAATCGCGTTTTCAAGTCTCCCGCCCGCTGCTGCTCGTCGCGGAACTGGACAACTGGACGCGCGTCGCGGATCAGGCCGACTACTATCGCTGGGTGGGTAAACTGACTTATCGCCCGGTCTGGCCGATCCAATTGCGACTTCGCCAGAAGCTGCAAGGCCGTTGGAATAGCAACCCAACACAGCCCGCCGGATTCCAGACTTACGAGAACCGCATCAACCTTGAGTATCGTCTGTCGCGCTTTGACGAGTTGGAGCTAATGTACTCGAGTGGTTATACGCGATTCACTCCGCGCCCGCGGTTGATCGGCACGCCGGATCCGACGGGCGAAAGCCCGATTGACGCGCAAACCGCGTCGCCGCAAGAGGCCGTAGGTATCGAGGTCACGCACAATTTTTCGCCCGCGCTTAAGCTCAAGACGGCGTGGTTGATGTACGACGGCTTCTTGTGGAACTTCGAAGATACCGAGTTCGTCGTCGTGGACGGCAAGTCAACGCGCTGGTGGGTGTCGCTCACCAATCGGTTCTCTAATGCGTTGACCGCACGCGTCAAAGTATCGGGTGACAGTCCGAGTACGCAGACCTTTAGGCAGGCGCGCGACGGCAATAGCTATCCCGACCCCGTGCCGGGCCGCGCCTTCGGCGGCGACAATGTTGCGCAGCGGACGCTGTCGTTCCGCGTGCAGCTCGACTATCTCTTTTGAGCTATCCCCCGCTGCCCAAGAAGAGCCTCGGTCAGTGTTTTCTGACCGAACGACGCTACGCTCAGGAAATCGTCGCGGCCCTCCAAGTACGACCCGGCGACACCATCATTGAAGTCGGTCCGGGACGCGGGTTTCTAACTGAATTGCTGGTGGAGACTCCGGCGAAAATCATCGCCATTGAAATTGATGACCGCTTGCAGGAATACCTGAACGCGAAGTTCGCACGATTCGAGAACTTCAGTCTCGTGCATGACGACTTCATGGAATTCGACCTGCACGGATTGGCGGGAACGACTCCGCTAAAGGTCGTGGGCAACCTGCCGTACCATTTATCGAGCGGCATAATTTACAAGCTGCTGGAGCACAATCGCGCGGCGCGAGAAGACGCAAGTTTGCCGTGGTTCTCGCTGGGTGTCTTGATGATGCAGCGCGAGGTGGCCGAACGGATGGTCGCGCGATCAGGGTCGCGGACCTATGGCAAGCTCTCGGTGTTTGTCCAAGCTGAAGCAGTAGTGGACCTGCACGTTATCGTACCGGCCGAGGCCTTTCGCCCACGCCCGCAGGTTGACGGAGGCGTGGTGCGAATGGAATTCGTGCGCCTGCCCGAGCACTACCCGACGGATTACAAACTTTTCGAGCGCGTCACGCGCTTCACGTTTTCGCAGCGGCGCAAGATGCTTAAATCAACGTTGTCCCAACTCGCGGGCGTCCACCCGTTTTGGCAGCAGATCGAATTTGACTTCACGCGGCGGCCCGAGACGCTTGATGTCGCCGAGTGGTGCGAGCTCACCAATGAGCTGGCGCGGCGTATCGGAGCGTAGTATCGCATGAGTACGCTGGTGCGTGATACGGCGATTGTGCTGCGGTGCATCCCGTACAGCGAGACGTCGCTCATTCTGACCGTCTTCACCGTACACTACGGCAAATTGGGTTTGATGTACAAAGGTGGACGGAGAAAAGTCAAGACGGGCACCGCGCTGGCCATCGAGCCTGGCTATGAAATTGACGTCGTGTGGACTTACAAGGCGTCGCGCGAGCTGCAATTGGTGCGCGAACTGACATTGAATGACTCGCATTACGCGATCCGCGAATCCCTGGAGTCCATGGCGATCGGCGGTGCGTTAGTCGAACTGCTTCTGCGGTCCCTCAGCGATGAGGACCCGCATCCGGAATTGTTCGCCGGCGCCCAACGGGTGTTGCGCGAGTGCGAAACGGCCACTCCCGCGAGATGGCCGGTCTTCTGGAAGAATTACATCGTTCTGCTCGATCGCTTAGGATTCGCCCTGAGCGAAACACAATTGGCGTTGCGCGGGCCGGCGCGGCTTGGCCCGGAGTCCGCGGCACTGATGCGGCGGCTGCTCGCTGTGGATTTCGAGATTGCGGGGCGCCTGCGATGCTCACCGCAAGCTGAGCGAGAGATCACACGTTTTCTATCCGACTATCTGTCCGAGCACCTGCATGCTCCCGCCCAGCCGCGCACCATCGATGCGCTGCACTGGGTACGACGCACTTCATCGTAATCATTACTCCCTGCCATGGCACCCAACATCATGGACAAAGTCGTCAGCCTGTGCAAACGGCGCGGCTTTGTTTTTCAATCTTCGGAAATTTACGGCGGTCTGGCTTCGATCTGGGACTACGGTCCGCTCGGAATCGCGCTGAAAAACAATATCGCCAATTTCTGGTGGCGCGAGATGACGCAGTTGCACGACAACATCGTCGGGCTCGATGCGTCTATTCTCATGCATCCGCAAGTTTGGAAGGCGTCCGGCCACGTGGATGGCTTCGTGGATCCGCTGGTGGACTGCAAGCAATGCAAAGCGCGATTCAAGGCTCAAGACCTGATCCGGCAATGGCGTGCCAAAAAGAAATTGGCCGCAATCTCGAATGATGAAATCCCCGATGGCGGGGAAGGTGATCTCGTGCATTTGGCCAAGGTGCGCTGGACCGAAGCGACTTGTCCGGCATGCGGCACGACGGGCAACTTGACCACGCCGCAGCAATTTAACTTGATGCTTAAGACGTTTCTCGGCCCGATGGAAGACAGCGCCGCCGTCGTGTACCTGCGCCCGGAAACTGCGCAGGGAATTTACGTCAACTATCAGAATGTTGTCAATACAGGACGAGTGAAGCTGCCTTTCGGCATTGCCCAGATCGGAAAGGCATTTCGCAACGAAATTACGCCGGGGAATTTCATCTTTCGTACCCGCGAATTCGAACAGATGGAGATGCAGTTCTTCGTCAAGCCCGATACCGCGACGGAGTGGTTAATGACATGGCGCGACAAGCGATTTGAGTATTACAAAAAGCTCGGCATTCGTCCGGAGAAGCTGCGCTTGCACCAGCACACGCCGCAGGAGCTCGCTCACTATGCGGCCGACGCGTATGACGTCGAGTACGAGTTCCCGTTCGGTTGGCAGGAGATTGAAGGTATTCACAATCGCACGGACTTCGATCTGAAACGGCATACGGAATTCTCCGGTAAAGACCTGAGCTACATGATCGAAGACACCAAAGAACGGTTCGTGCCCTACATCGTCGAAACCTCGTCAGGATTGAACCGGACGCTTCTGACGTGCCTGGTGGACGGCTATTACGAGGATACACAGGACGGCGAAACGCGTACCGTGCTGCGCCTGTCTCCGGCGATCGCACCGATCAAAGCGGGCGTGTTCTCGCTTGTGAAGAAAGATGGGTTGGCCGAGATTGCCGATCAACTGGCCGCCGACTTGCGCAAAGTCGGCACGGTCTTCGTGGATCATTCCGGTTCGATAGGCCGCCGCTACCGCCGCATGGACGAGGTCGGCACGCCATGGGGCATTACGGTGGACTACCAGACGAAAGAAGATCAGACCGTGACGCTGCGTGAGCGTGATTCGCTTGAACAGTCGCGCGTCAAGATGGCTGAACTGCCGGGTCTCATGGCGGCCCGCATACTTGGCGTATAGATCAACGCGGCCGCACAGCGCGGCAGGAGAGAATTGATGCTTAAGATCGAGATGTGCCGCCACGGGCAGTTCCTGTTTCGACATCGCACTTACTTGCCGCTCGTGCTCGTACCTTTCGGTATTTGGCAGATTCTCCAGTATGATAGGTATGTCGGTGGTTCGCATGACTTCGACCGGATTTGGGACTGGGCGTGTTTCGCTCTTGCGCTCATCGGCGTTGCCGTCCGATTTATCTCGGCCGGGTACGCGCAAAGCGGAACATCCGGACGCAATGCCAAGTCTGGACAGATTGCCGATGCCTTGAATAGACGTGGTATGTATTCGCTCTGCCGCCATCCACTCTATTTGGGCAACCTGATCATGTACACGGCGATATTGTTGTTCACGAAGTCGCCGTGGTTCGCCTTGGCCGGAGCGCTGGCGCTGTTCATCTATTATGAACGGATTATCGCGACCGAAGAAGATTATCTATTCGGGAAATTCGGCTCCGCGTATACCGATTGGTCCGCAACCACACCCTGTTTAATTCCGAAACTCACCGGTTGGCAGAAAGCGGGCATTGCATTCTCAGTCCGCGCGGGACTTCGCAGTGAATTCTATTCGGTCGCGGCGGTCGTCGTCTCTATGTATATTCTGGACATCGTGGAACACTACGCGGTCGAGAAGACATGGCGAGCGGACACCGAATGGAACGTACTGCTGGTCAGCGCCCTGGCGATTTACTTCATCCTCCGCTTCTTGCGCAAGAACACGTCGCTGCTGGACGAACCTGGGCCGCGTGTCGAAGCACAGGCTTAGAGAACCGTATTGCAAGAACAGAAAAAGCCCGGCCATAAGCCGGGCTTTTTCGATCACACAGGGCCGCGTTAGCTATTGGGCACGACGTCCACGGTCACCGTTGCGATGACCTCGCGATGAAGTTTGACAGCAACGTTAAACTCGCCCAAATGCTTAAGCGGTTCGTCCAATTGAATCTTGCGGCGGTCAATTTCGTAACCGCGTTCCTTGATCAGCTCGGCAATATCCGAAGACGTTACGGCGCCGAACATGCGATTCTCCTCGCCGACTTGGACCGACTTGAGCAGGCGCAATCCATTGATCTGCGCGTACACATCACCGGCCTTGCGACGTTCCTTGAGATCCCGCATCTGCAGAACCTTGCGCTCCTGATCGAGACGCGCCAAATTGGCCTTGTTGGCCGCGAAAGCAACTCCGCGCGGGATAAGATAGTTGCGAGCATAGCCCGGCTTGACCGTGACCAGATCGCCTACTTTTCCCAGCGACTCAAAATCCGTACGTAGAATGACTTGCATCGGTGTATCGTTCGTTATGGCTTGTTCAGAATTATGTTCTGGTATGTGAAGCGCACGTGGTCGTGATCATCCTCGGCATGCGGATGATGCGCCTCGTCGTCCTCCACGGTGTCCACATGGGCGTGGACGTCCGACTCCGACAAATGGTCGCGGCGATTCAAGAACTGAATCCGGCGCGCCTTGATCTCCACCCAACTGCGAACCGTCCCGTCCTCGTTGGAAAAACTCCGGCTCTGCAATTCCCCCTCGACTAACACCGCGCTGCCCTTGTGCAGATTCTCTTTGCAGCTTTCAGCGAGTTTGTACCAGGCGACGATGCCGATGAAGCAAACGTCCTCCTTGATGCGACCGCTCGAATCCTTAAACTTGCGGTTCGAAGCGATCGTGAAATTCGCGACCGGCACATCCGAGGTTGTCTTTCGAAACGTGGGGTCCTTAATCAGGTTGCCCGCAATGATGACGCAATTGATATCCGGCATTTTGTAGTCCGCCATACATTCTCCCTCTGGATCCGACCAATTATTAAAGGAAGAGACGCCCTCCCTACAGGCGCCTTCCCCCGTCGTGTGGACTATGCAGTGCGCTCGTCTGTCGCTTCGTCGGCTTCGGCTTCAACCGCCACGTCAATCGCCACATCCGCCGTCGCTTCGACGATGGCCGTTGCTGTTTCGGTCACTTCTGCAGGCGCCACTACTTCCTTGGCAATACCGAGCGACTGCACGGATTCCTCGTCAACTTCAGGCACGCGTTCCGGCTCGACTTTCGTGACGAGGAAACGCAGCAATGATGTGGTCAAATGAAGCAAACGATCCAATTCGTGCGTGGCCTTGGCGCTCAAATCGTACACCGACAGCACGTAGGTTCCGTACTGGCGATGGCGAATTTCATACGTCAAGCGACGCTTGCCCCAGCGCTCCCAGCGACGGAATTTGCCGCCTTGGTTGACCACCAGGTCATGGATCTTGCGCAAATCGGTCTCGACTTGCTCAGGTTCGATATTCGGGTCAAAAATGACGATGAGTTCGTACGTGCTCATGTGGCTTGCTATTCCCTTTGGTCTTGAGGCCCGCGACGCTGCCTAAGCTCGCGAGCAGGGTGATTGAGTTACTCTGATTCCGACAATATGTTGAAGCGATTCATTGCCGCTTCCAAACCGTTGCTTAACCAATGCTCTATCGCATCAGCGCCGCGAGCGGCCAGTTCACGAAAATTGTCCAATTCCTTGCCGCGCTGTTTGCGCAAAACGTAGCTGCCCACATCCGCACCGGGATAACCGCCGCCAACGCCCATGCGGAGTCGCGGGAAGTTGTCGGTACCCATCGCTTGCAGGATCGAGACCAACCCTTTCTGCCCGCCTCCGCCTCCCGACGCGCGAATCCGCATACGGCCGTACGGCAGGTTTACATCGTCACATACGACGATCAAGTCGGTCGGCTCGATCTTGTACCAGCGCAGAGCGGCCCCAACGGGACGACCGGACAGATTCATGTACGCGAGCGGTTTGACCAGCACAGCGTCATGCGCTGCAGGCAACTGCGCCACCACTGTCTCCGGAACCGGGCCCTTCTTGAAGGCGGCCCCGACGCGGCGCGCCAGTTCGTCCGTCACCGCGAAGCCGATGTTGTGCGGCGTATCCTCGTAGTCCGAGCCAGGATTCCCCAGCCCTACAATCAGCCGCACAGGATCTCCGCGCTACTTATCTTCGACCGGCTTCTTCTCGCGAATGACTTCAACTTCCGTCGGAGTGTCACCCGGCACCGCGTCGCCCACTTCGGCCTTCTTTCCGCTGACATGAACGATGACTGCGTGCAGTTCACCGTGCACCGTCACACCGTCAATCTTGATGTCTTCGAGACGAATCGCGTCGCCGACCTTCAGTTCCGTAACATCAAGGTCAATGTGGCTCGGCATCGCATCGGGCAGACATTCGACTTCCACTTCGTAAACCACGACGTCCAAGACACCGTTCTGCAGCTTCACGCCATACGGTACGCCGACGGCGCGAACGGGAACGTGAACACGGATACTCTTGGAAAGATCTACGCCGAACAGGTCAACATGGACGAGGCTGCCGAATACGGGATGACGCTGAACTTCACGGATAACACAGGGCAGCGTCGAACCGTCTAGTTTCAAATCGAGTACCGTCGTCTCCTTGCGAAGCAGACGCGCCAATTCGATCTGATCGAAAGACACGTACTTCACTTCACGGGACGCGGTGTAGTAAACGCCCGGCACGCGGCCGGTCTTGCGCAATTGATGGCCCTTGGGCTGATTCGGAGTGCGCGCTTGCGCGGAAAGTGACAGATGCTCAGACATGTTGGGTATATTGAGATGAATGAAAATACTAATCGTTCGAGATCATCCCGGCGAGCATTTCGAGCTGCGCCGTGTCCACCATCATTTCCCGAGTCTCTTCATGATTGTCGAGAAACAGGTGGCTGATGGATTCTTCTTCGTGAATACGGCGAATCGCGCCGGCAAATAGCTTGGCCGTCGAGAGCTTGCGCAGTTTGTTGAATTGATGTTCCCGCGGAGTCGGCAACGTATCGCAAACCCACAGTGCGGTCATCGGACTGGCCTCAATGCGATCAACCGCCTGACCGGATAGCACCGGGTGCGTAATCGCGCCGTAAATGTCGCGGCACCCGCGGTCTTTCAGCATGGCTACCGTAGCCGACAGTGTACCCGCCGTGTCCACGATGTCGTCCACGATCAGGCAATTCTTGTCGCGCACGTCGCCGATGAGATTGAGGGCGACCGCCTGATTGGGTCCCGTTCGGTACTTGTCCACGATCACAAACTCGGTCTTCATGTAGTTGGCGTAAAACCTGGCCAACTTCGTCGAACCAACGTCCGGCGCAACAATCACCAGATTCTCAACGGGATGCATCGTGAACAGATCAATGAACAGACG
The DNA here is from genome assembly GCA_016702305.1 of bacterium. Lineage (NCBI taxonomy): Bacteria > bacterium. The sequence continues at coordinate 607,449 of JADJEH010000002.1, read as the reverse complement.
CGATGCCATCAGGTGGTCGAAGGGGATATTGAAGAACCCCTGAATCTGCGGTGCGTGCAGGTCCATCGTTAGAATGCGATGGATGCCTGCGGCTTGCAACAGGTCTGCGACGAGTCGCGACGTGATGGCGACGCGTGGTCCGTCTTTACGGTCCTGACGGGCATAACCATAGTAGGGAATGACCGCCGTTATCCGCCCGGCCGATGCACGCTTAGCCGCGTCAACCATGATTAGGAGCTCAAGCAGATTCTCCGCCGGAGGGCAGGTCGGCTGCACCAGGAAAACGTCCCGGCCGCGTATGTTCTCCTCGAACTGAACGCCTATCTCACCGTCAGAAAATCGGCTGATCTTCACTTCGCCCAGACCACAGCCCAGGCATGCGGCGATCCGCTCGCCTAACTGGCGATGGGCCGTGCCGCTGAAAATCTTGAGTTCGTAGCTGCGATACAAAGGGATTCTCCGTTACACCGTCAGCGACGCCCGCTACCAATTCACTCCGAACGCCGACATCCGTCTCGCTGGGGCGGAAGGACTCGAACCTCCGAATGGCAGGACCAAAACCTGCTGCCTTACCAACTTGGCGACGCCCCAATATTGCCCTCGTGACTACTCCATGCTATCGGCGTGGCCGGGGGCTGCGGCACGCACTTCGGGATCATTGGCCAATCGGCGGTACTCGTCTAATACCTGAGTCTCCAATTGACGGCGAAACTCGTTCGTTATCGGATGGGCAATGTCCTTATATGTGCCATCTTCGAGCTTGCGGCTCGGCATGCACACGAAAAGGCCATCTTTGCCTTCGATGATCTTCAACCCGCGAATGACAAACACGTCATCAAACGTGATGTTGACAAACGCCTTCAACTTCTCTTCTTCCCGAAGATTGACATGAATCTCGGTAATGGTCACGATTCACCCCTTGCTTCCCATGCAGGTATGACCTTGCCCGATTCGGGCTATCTCTGTCGTGGGCGAGCGACCGGTTGGCACACCTGGTATCGCCAGCCATTCCCTATATCCGGCAACTCCCGTGCGGCAACGTGAGCAGCCTGTTCAGACTCAAATATTCCGAAAAGCGATGACCCACTGCCGGACAATAGAGAGACACTCGCCCCACCGCGCAGCAGGCAATTCCGCACAGCTCCTAACTCGGAATGAGCTCGGAAAACTATGTTTTCTAAATCGTTACATGCAGAAATTGGGGTATGTAACCCCTCCATTCCTGTTGGTAGCAGAGGATTAAATATAACATTCTTCTCAACTTCTGTCAAGGGAAACCGGAATTGGGAGAATGCCCATGCCGTATTGACGCCAAACGGGGGTAAAACGACCAAAATAACCCCGGCAATGGCTCCGTCAAGCGACGTGATCTTGTCACCCCGCCCTGTACCGCGAGCCAGGCCGCCGTACAGGAAGAACGGGCAATCCGCCCCCAGACGGCCGGCCAGTTCGTCAAGCCGACTGATGGGCCAGTCGAGGCCCCAGAGGCGGTTCAAGCCCAAAAGCGTTAGGGCGGCATTGGACGAACCGCCGCCAACCCCACCTCGTAGAGGCAGGACCTTGTCCAATCGAATCCGTGCCTGACAGGGCCGCCGTGCCTCCTCCGCCAGTAGCCGGGCTGCGCGCGTAATCAGATTCGAGTTATCCACAGGCAGGTCTGCCCCAACCACTTCCAAGCCAAAGTCGTCAGCCTCTGCAATATCCAACATGTCAGCCCAGTCTAACTCCTGGAAGATCGTATCAAGAGCATGATAGCCATCCGGCCGTTTGCCAAGGACACGCAAACTCAGATTGATCTTTGCGGGCGACCGCAGAGACAGGCCATGCGCGTGTTCAGTTAGATCGGGGTAGGGGCGTAAGAATGGCGCGGACATTAGGAGTGACGGCGTGAAAAATGAGCGCTCCGCCGCGCGAACGCAGCGGAGCGACAAACGCGTGCAACCGATGCAGTGTCACTACGTGGCGTCGGTGACGTCAGGGGAAGCCGAATGCCGGCGTCCGATCTTCTTCGAAGATTTCTTTTTCTTCTTGTCGCCCGATTCCGAGCCGTAGTAGTAATAGTACTGGTAGTAATGGAAGTAGTAATAGTACGACCCGTACATTTTCTTAATGTCTAGGCCGTTCAACACCACACCCAAAACATGCGAACCAACGCTTTGAATGAGACCCATCGCGCGTTTCAACTCGCTGCGGCCGGTCATGCCGGAACTCACGACAACAATGGTCGCGTCGGCACGTGTCGTCAAGATCGCGGCATCCGTAACCGCCACAACCGGCGGGCTATCGAGCAACACGACGTCATACCGCGCCCGCGCTTCGTCGAGGAAGGCGCGCATTCGCTCCGACGCCACCATCTCGGCCGGGTTCGGTGGAATATCCCCTGCCGTTATCAAATCGAGATTCTCGACTTCGGTCCGTTTGATCACATCGTTGAATGCCAGCGATCCGATCAGCACGTTGCTCAGTCCATACATCTTGTCGGCATTGAAGAAGTTGTGCAAATTGGGACGGCGCAAGTCGCTGTCCACTAACAGCACGCGCGAACCCATTTGCGCAAAGGTGATCGCCAGATTGACACAGGTCGTGGACTTACCCTCTTTGGTCGCCGACGACGTCATGAGGATCACTCGCTTCGGATTGTCAATATCCGAGAACTGAATGTTTGTGCGCAAACTGCGGTAGGCCTCGCTGATGGGCGACTTAGGCGAAAACCGCGTGATCATCTTTGACTCGATCCGCGCCTCGTCCTGCGCTGTCAGCTCCTTGCCTTGCCGTTTCATCCGCCGTCGGATATCCTCGATGTTCACAATCGGAATTGTGCCCAACACCGTCAGCGCCATGCGTTCAAGCTCTTCGGGCGTCTTCAAAGTGTCATCGAGCAGTTCGATCAGAAGCGTAATGCCCGCGCCGAGCGCCAAACCAAACAGCATCCCGAACAGAATATTCAGTTTCTTGCGCGGCTTTACCGGGAATTCGGGCGGTTTGGCCGTGTCCACAATCTCCACGCCCGCTGACTTCGCCGCTTCGCTAATGCGCGCTTCTTCGTATTTCTCGTTCAGGAGCAGATACAGCTCTTCGTTCAACTTGCGGTCACGCGTCAGGCGTGCCAACACAAGCGTCTTCTCGGGCAACTGATCCAAGTCAAAGTCCACGTTGCCAATGGCCTCGCGCAGCGCCTCGGCGCGCGCCGTCAGAGCTTTGATCTCAACTTCGCTCTTGAGAATATTGTCGAACAGCTCCTGCGATGTGCGCAACGGTTCGAGTGAACCCGAGCCGCTCGCGATCTTGCGGACTTCTTCGGCCAGCTTGCCCTTGATCGTCTCTATCTCATTTTCAAGCGCGTTGATCGTCGCGTCCGTTCCGGGCCCCGGATTCGACACGAGCGATGCAAGACGAGTCTGCTTGTCGGCGATTTCGCGCTGCAACGCTTCAATGATCGGGCTCGTTATATTGCTGACGTCCTCGACCAACGAACCACGCACGTCCTCTAACTGCCGCTTCAGGTAATCCATGCGGCGTAATTCGGAATTCAAATCACTCTCTGTAGCGTTGTACAATGCGTGCAATTCCGTGGATTGCTCCACCATAGTGCGCGCTTCGTCGTCGAGCGACGCCACCCCGCGGCTCTCTTTGTACGCCCGCTCCAGCTCCTCAGATTGCGAGAGTTGATCACGCACTACCTCAAGCTGCTGCTCGAGGAACTGGCGAATCTCCGAGATCTCGCCGCGTGCGCTCCGAAGTTTGTAACGGTAGTATTCTTCGGCCACGGCGTTCGCAAGAAAGGCAGCTTCAAACGCCGAAGGAGCGCGCACGGCCACCTTTAGCACGTCGGAATCCTTTAGATTCTCAACACTTGTGCTTTCGCGCAGCTTGCCCACGCGATCGTCAAACGTGATCGTATTGCCTTCGACGTCCGTTTCTCGCATGATATCCAGTTCGCTGCGGTAAGGGGATTCCGCCAGAGAACGCAACACGTCTTCGGCAATGCGGCGACTCCGCATCACTTCCATTTCGTTCAGATTCCGCGATTTGCGAAACGGTACGGGATCAGCATTCCGGAGCGTTGCGTCCACCGGATCAGAATCAAGTATCATCACACTGGCGCCGGCCACGTAGACCGGCTGCATGCGATAAGTCAGATACGTTGTTGCCGCCACAACGGCAAAGAAGCAGCCAATGATGATCCACCTCCCGCGAAACAAGACGCGGAAGTACTCGGAGAAGCGATTGTTGTTGTCCCTGAATTCCAATATCACCTCACTGCTTTCGATGCCTTGGGGCCCACGCCTGTCGGCGGGACATGTCCTTCATCGTCGTTGTTCACTGAAGCGGCTTCGGCGTGAAACGACAATCCGTACTTCCAGAAGAAAATCAAGCCAACCAGAGTCAGCGGAATGTAGTTCAATGCATGCAACAGAACCGCGAATCCGGCGGCGCGATCACCCGGCACTTGAAATAGACTCAGTCCCAGAACGGCGATACCGTGGTACGTACCCACCGCGCCCGGGGCGCCCGGTATCACAAATCCGATGGTCGTCACCATCAGCATCACCAGCACCGAGCCGACAAGGTCACGGTGAATCAACGGATACTCCGCAGACGTCAGGCCGACCGCTGCCATCACAAGATATACCATGTACGCGTACATGGCCCACAGGATGAGCGAACTCACGGCCAGTTGCCAAAAAAGCTCGTGTCGTCCCATCACACCGAGCCCTGCGCTAAACGTCGAGAGTACATCAAAGATTTTTCCGCCGGCCTTAGCGGGCAGAATCCGCAACAGCCACTTCGCCATTCTCAGGGCACGCTCGCGGTCAATGCCTAACCACACGCAGAAGCCGCCCAGTAAGAACGCCGCGGCGGACAAAATGTACGCCGCCGTTTGAATGCCCGGCGGAAGCGGATAGATGATCAACGCCGCCGCCAGATAGGGAACCATATAGACCAGATCAATCAACCGCTCGGCGACGATTGTGCCAAACGCCGCTGGGCGCGACAGTCCCGTCATTTGATGAATCACCTGAGCGCGGTAGACCTCGCCCAAGCGCATCGGCAACAGGTTGTTCGCCATGTAGCCGATGGTCATCGCGCCGTAAGTCGGCAGCAGACGAATCTCGGTCAAAGTCTTCAATGTAATCTGCCAACGCCACGCACGCAGAAGCTGTGTCGCATAAAACACAAAGCCCGCGATCACAATGTAGCCCCATTGGGCATTGGCAATCACTGAACCCAGCTCGCCAAGATTGAAACGCGGCGCGCCGAATAACGCCTCGCCGGGAGCCATGGAACCGTTCACCAGCGAGAGAAAATGCGGCTTAAAAGCCGTCAAGTAAAGAAAGAACCCGCTGATGCCGAGGCTCAGCAATATCTTCGTGGCGCGACGATTCATGAATTCCTATGCTTACTTCGTCCGAAAATCAATCACATTTTCCGCCGGAACGGCGGGGGGCGCGAACAGACTGCTGTCCAGTGTCACCGCTTCATGCCACATCAATATCTCGTAGCTGCTGGTCACACCCTCGTCCCCAACAAACTCAATTCGCTTCGGAACACGACGGTTCGGCGCAAACAGCATGTTGACCTGACCGCTGACCTGCGCCGAGGCCGCGTCGAGCACAAGCAGAGTATCGCCGTCGGCTTGCGACACCAGATCATAAGGCGAAAGTTCGCGGTTCAAACTGAGCAGAACAACTTCCGGCGTCCAGCCTGCGCGCCCCTCCGCATCTTCGAGAAGCAGCGTCACTTGTTCTTTCAACAGTCGCCACTGCTCGCCGTTGACTTCGCAGTGCGTCCACTCAGGAGTGTCGTGATAAAACCCGTCCGGTCTCCTGAATGCCAACCGGCCCTCAAGCCCTGCCTCGGGAAATTCCGGCCCCTTAGCCCGATAGCCGATTTCAAGCGAAGGCAAAGAGCGCAAATGGCGTTCCACTGCCGCATAGTACTCTTCCGCAGCGCTGGCCGCTAACAGCCGGGAACAGAGCAGAAGTGGAATGATTACTTTAAGAATGCTGCTCAAGGTCCATGAGAGTTTGCTCGTCGGCGAGCACTGCGCGCGCTTTGGAGCCGTCAAACGGCCCAACGACGCCTGCGCGTTCAAGCTGGTCAATCAGGCGAGCGGCGCGACTGTAGCCAACCTTCAACCTGCGCTGCAAGATTGAGACGCTGCCTTGGCCCGTACGCACGACAATTTTCGCCGCCTCAAGGAAGAACGGGTCGCGACCTTCAAACATACCGTCGGTGGACGCCCCGCCTTCGCGCTCTTCCTGCGGGTCGAGCGGCAAAACGAGCTTGTTCTTGGGCGACGGCTGCTTGCGGATGTGTGTGATGACGCGGGTAATTTCCGCTGAGGTCAAGAGGGCGCCTTGTACGCGCTGCGGTGCCGGATCCTCGGGATGCTGGAACAGCATGTCACCTTGACCGAGCAGCATCTCTGCACCATTCGTGTCCAGAATCGTCCGCGAATCCACTTTCATCGCCACGCGAAACGCAATTCGTGCGGGAAAGTTTGCCTTAATTACACCTGTAATGACGTCAACAGACGGTCGCTGCGTGGCGACGACAAGGTGGATGCCCACGGCGCGGGCCAATTGCGCCAAACGCGCGATCGGTTCCTCAACTTCACGCTGTGCTGTCACCATCAGGTCGGCCAACTCGTCAATGATGACGACGATGTATGGAAGAATCTTGTCGCCCTCGCGCGGCGCGGCCTTCACCATCTCATTGTACTCGGCCAAATGCCGTGCCCCGCGCTCGGCGAGCAGGTCGTAGCGGCTCTCCATCTCTATCAGGCAACTGCGCAGCACCTTAACCGCTTCGTCGGGCTTGGTAATAACGTACTCGCTTAAGTCGGGGCGGCTGGTCAAATGATGATTGCGAAGTTCGTTGTACGCGGCCAGTTCAAGCTTCTTGGGGTCCACCATGACAAACTGAACCTCTTCGGGAGTCATGCGCAATAGCAGCGATGTGATAATCGCGTTGACGCAGACTGACTTACCCGACCCTGTCGTTCCGGCAATCAGCAGATGCGGCAGTGATGCCAGATCCGCGCAGAGAATCTCACCGTTGACCGTGCGCCCGAGCGCGATATTCAGTTTGGACTTCGCCTGATGAAACTGCGGTGACTCGACGACTTCGCGAAATGTAACAAGCGCGGGTCTGGGATTGGCCATTTCCACACCGACGGCGGCCTTGCCCGGTATCGGCGCGAGAATGCGTAATCCGCGGGCGCGCAGCGCCAGAGCAATGTCATCCGACAAGGCCTCAATTCGCGCGACTTTCACACCCGGTGCTGGTGCTAACTCGAATTGCGTAATAACCGGACCGGGGTTAACTTGAGTGACAGCGGCCTTGACGCCAAAAGTCTCCAGACTCTTCTCAAGGAGTTGCGCATTGTACTGCTGCTCTTCGGCAGTCATGCCACCGGCTCGATCGGGACTCGGTGCGTTGAAA